>CAYMEI010000001.1:0-5498 GCA_964389605.1 uncultured Candidatus Saccharibacteria bacterium
CTGTTTATTATTCACCCAAAGCTGAACCATTGAAGGATCTACATTTTCAATAAAGTTCATGTTTGGATGAGTATATTCTGCATATGTATAAAGTCCGAATCTTGGAAGCACCATTCTGGTTAGAGCATTATATCTATCAATATCAAGCTCTCTTATGCCATTAAATACAGTTGTATCTACATTGTCTGGCTGACCTAGCTGACCAAGATTATATGGTACATAACTGGATAAACGACCAGGGGCATAAGTCTTAGATATAGGGCTTAAGATAACAGGTCTTCTTCTTGTTGCCTGAACAGTAAAGTCATAGTCTTGAGCAGTGGTCTCTGGATCATCTTGCTGATTCTCGTTGATCATCGGGCTTAAAGATGCTGTAGTAATAGTCTGACTGGTATCTACATTTGGAGTAACTCCAACTGTGTAAACTTTCATTCTGGAAGCTTTCATGGGATTCCACCCACATATTCTACCAAAAAATTCAAAGTTTTCTGCACCATAACACTTCTGATGATCTTCTTCCAGAGGATCACAAATTTCATCTTCTACAAGTAACGGATGTGCCACATCAGATCCTTCATATTTTCCGGTCATGACAGAGTTATATATTTCAACATTTCCAGAGTGAGCTGTCTGAATTTTTCCTAAATTTTCTGCACCCCACTTCTCTGGCGGATTCACAGCATTTATCATCCTGTCTCCGGTAACAAGCTGAGATTCTAGATTATTCTCTCTACCATCAAATGTCTCGCTCTTGGAGTTATCAACAACCAGCCAGCAGGTTGCTAACATTCTTTCGTCGGCCTCTGGTGTATTTGCAGTAACAGCAGGATCGTCCCCATATGGAGCTAGACCATCAGTCAGGCACTTGCTTGAATTTAATACTCTCTGCAATTTTGAGACTGTCCCATCTGTAGCCCTTACTTCCTGTTCCTGGTAACACCTGTCGCCTGCAAAAGAAGATCCGTGTACTGCCTGATCTATATTCTGGGTCCCCCTGAAGTAAAAGGAAGGGGAACCGGTTATCCACTGATACTTAACTATATAATTTCTATTTTTATAATTTCTGCATATTTCTACCCTCCCGCTCACTTCATAGCTTTCTTCACAAGTGCCATCGGGTTCACTTGTGCAGGACACTGTCCTAGTTTTTTCTTCTTTAACAGTTATCTGGACTGTTGGAGATAACCCCCTGTCTTCTGTGGTGGACCTGTCTTCGCATGCTTTCCTTGCACTCCTGATTGCTTCTGTGCTACCAAAGAATACTTTGGCCTGCTCTTCCACTGTGCGCCCGGCTTTATCCCTGCCATCTCTACTAACTTCCCCCAGACCAGATCCGTTAAGCAAATCAATATACCTTTCTTCACCATCAACCTCCTTGATAGCTCCGCTTGCCTTTGCGTAATCATACCCTTCAAACATCTTTGTAACCGGACCCCCCCTAGATAGCCTTTTGTAATCATAATAAAATACATTTTCTACTACCGCTGAGTGATTAGGATAGTAATCAAACCGTGTATTCCTTAACTGTTCCGCAGAAATACCACTTACCCCATACTCCCCCTCCTGTTCCATGGTATAACTAGAGTCTTCCGCTGTAGTAGAGTCAAAGCTCGGCGCAACTTCACCTCCTGCAACTACAATCTCTCTGTCTGCTGGATCTGTCATTTGTATAAACGCAATATCACCAAGCTGGGGTGCAAAATTGGAAGGATATTTTTTTCTCTCCAGATCTGCCAGTTCAGCCGTATATTTTCTATTTGGTGGGGTATTTATATAGTGACGAAACCCATATGTGGTTGGTATAAAATATGCAGAAAAACTTTCTGTATTGGTTTCAATGGGTGTATTAGGATAAGATGGTATTGTTTCTTCATTGCCTGTCATTGAAAAATCCAGCGGTAGTCTTTTACGCATATCAACAGGATCATTAAGAAGACGAAAAGCATCCAGAACAATGGAGTTGGAGGATCTTTTAAAGTTTACATCCAGTACACTACTTACATCCTTTCCGCCTATTAAAGGGGATACCCAATCATCAGACACCTCTTTCCCGTTCCAGTTATACTTTATAACATATTGGGGATAGTCACTTCTATAAAGAACGCTATTTGGGCTACTTAATCTACTAAATGATGGATTAATAATATTCCAGACTATATTCTGACACGCCTCAGGTGCGTCTTTAGGCAAGTTATTCAACTCTTCGTCTGGATCACCATTTTCATCTTTAATAATTCCTACATGATCTATAACAGGAGTGGTGTAATTACCAGAACTATCTGCATTCCACACGCCATCTGTATCGCAGATCAAAGGATTACCAAAGAAGGCGATCTCAGACCATTCTGGAAGAGGAACTTGGTTAAGTATAAGACCATATGGATTTACAGATGAAAGAGTGTCTGACCTTTCTCCCGGTACACTTATGTCATTGCTATCCACATTAAAAACTGCATTGGAAACACCCATAAAAACTGCTCCAGCCAAAACAATGGGTATAAGGATGGCAAGTACTGCAATAACAATTGTTGCAGGCAGAGCTTTTCTTTTTATTCTGGCCCATGCTTTTTTACCTATTAGAAGCCTTATGAGGAAGCCAAGTATAAAAAATATTATTGCAACACCTGAAGAAATGAGAGTGGAGGAGCTCTTAATTACAGCTTTGGTTATAAAACGAGAAAAAAAGCCTTTCTGACGTGGTCGCTTATGACGACTCGTGCCAGTAGCATATCTTCTATTTCGCAATTGTTCTGCTATCCTTCTAGGAGTAAGTTCAGTGCCTACACTCCGTTTAAGCCCTTCCCTGTATTCTTTCATCGGCCCTCCAGACGGATTATAAAAAGCAGAAGCAGAAAAGCCGTGTGGACCAGGAGGTACAATCCTTCGCATATCTGGTCCCATACCTGCCGAAGAATCTGACAAATCTCTAATAGCCCGTAGTCTTACCTGACCATACACACCATCTGGCTCACTATGTGCAGTACTGTCCCCGATCTTAATAGCATCGGCTCTCTGTTCTATCTCATCTTGCTGAATGCGCCTTATACCTGACTTACTGGTGGTTACCCCCATCTTACGAGACAGGGCATCTCTTTCCTTAATAATGTCCTCTCTCTGTCTAAAAAGTTCCGACCTCCACTCTCCTCGATCTTTAGCTCCTTTTAAGTCCTGGTTCACCTCATCAAGCCATCTCTGTAATTCCTCCAGCCGAGCATGATTCTCTTCATTGCCCGCACGTATTTGATCAAACTCTTGCTGTGAATTATGAAGCTCCTGTTCCAGTGCAGATATAGTCTGTGATCTCTGGGCTTCAGTACCAACACCAGAACCGCTCACCGCATCCATCTCAGATCTTATTGCACGCATCCTGACAACAAGTCTGATTTCCGGCATTGTCATATTTTGAAGCCCATGGGCAGATGATGCAAAAGGGGCAATGCCCGGATTCTCTACAGTATCTAGACCAGAAGGCAGAACTAACCCACTAGGCTCAGGTACTGTAGATTCTACTCTTTCTCCACCTACCGGTGGTGTAGCTGCTGTCCTTGCTGTCTGTTTTGTCTTCCTCCTGGCTACCCGCGTACTTCCAGATCCAAATAGCACTACGACTTCTCCTTTATGGGTTAACCGGACTTGATAATTACCTTTAACCTCTAGTAAACCCTTCAATTGTAGATCACTTAGTATTGGGTTAAGCCAGTCCGTAGAAACACCCATGCCTGTTGCAAGATTGCGTGCATCTATTTCAATACCTCTTTTAGCTATTTCCTGTAAAATAATCTTTTGAGCACTTGTAACATGAATTTCACCAGATATATCTGCACCAGAAAGATCAGGTGTTCTCAAAGAAAGATCCGAAGAGGCTTCTTTATGCTCTGTATCTAGATCTATTAATAATCTAGGCTGAGAGCCTGAAAAACCGCCTTGATTCCTCCCACCTCCTGTGACAGAAAAAGGAATAGCAGATAAGCCAGCACTTAAAAAAAGTCCAGAATACCCACTTCTCCTGTACATGCTTTCTTCTGCAGAAGTATCAGCCTCAATCTCTACATCTACTCCTGTTTGTATAGTGCCATGTCTGCTTGCAAATCTGCTCCCAGCCTCTTCAATTGAAATACCCAGAGTACTAGTAAAGTGGTTTAACTCTCTTGCCCTTTGGACATCAACCGCATCAGAGAAATCCTTCCTTAATTTACTAAGCCTTTCTAATTTACCCTCAGGAGGAGAACCCGATAATACAATGTCAATTTGTAATTGTTCCAGCTCCCGACCTATCTGAATCAGTGTGGGATCCGTGGAGGTAGTACTGAGTTCTAACGCAAGACCTTCTCGTGCAATTTCTTCCGCTTTTTCTGGCTCTATTCCCCTGGTAATAAGTTCATCTGTCTTTTCCTGTACTGCAATCTCACTTAATACATGCACTTCCTCTGCCAAAGCTTGTGCAGCTACTTTTATATCGTCACCAGGACCTTCTTTTTCAGCCTTCTCTGATAGTTTACCAAGCTCTGCCTGAGCCTCTTTTGCAGTACGGATAGCTTCAGAAAGACTCATCTGCCTGCCATCCTTCATGGCCCTCTCCCTTAATGTCCTTGCATAGCTTATTAGATCAGTTTTGTCTATATTGCCCTTCTCTCTAAGCTCTCTAAATCTAGACAGGTAATCCGTCTTTTCTGGCTCTGCTGTTTCGGTTGACTCCACCTGTTCTGCACTCATCATATCTGGATTCTCCACCTGTTCACCCAAAGAAGGTTCTTCCCCCTCTGATGAGACACCCCTTTGTTCTTGAGCTATGATTGCGTTCTGGCTTTCCCCAACAGAACTATCATCAAACACTCTACCATCATCATCTGCAAAGAGTAAATGGTCTGATGTATTATCACTTGTGGGTGCGGCTGGATCTTCGCTTTCTTCTGAATCACTTTCCTCTGCTCCTCCTGATGATGTAGCCTGTGATGAGACCTGCTGTAGTCTATGTTTTCGCAACTCATTCATCCTTATTGCTAGGTTTCGGGTAGCTCTTGCAACTATGTCTCGTACTACGCTTCTCTCATTGCGGTCCATCTGCTGAAGATAGTCCTGTCCTTCCTTAGAGTTCAGTACTTTCAATATGCCTTCTAGATCTTTCTCGTGAACCAGAAGCACCCTTTCATATGAATCAGTGTTATTTTTATCAAGTCGTAAGTTTTGAAGTGAATGATCCTTACCTTTCAGTATTTCTATAGCCGATCTTACATCCCAGGTTTTTTGCTCATCCAGAATATCTCCTCTGTTGACTTTGGTTCTAGTACTATCGGCAGTGGATTTTTGATCCTGTACATCATCTTGAGCAGGATCAGTCTGAGCAGACTGAGACTGAGCATGAGAAGAAATATCTCTTTTCCTGTCTGGTGCTACTGAGTCTGCACCTGATTGGGCTGATGCACGACCCACACCTCCATCCTGAGCACCAAATCTGCTTCCTGTATTCTGGGGCACAAAATCTCTAGGAGTACCTCCTG
>CAYMEI010000001.1:5598-35447 GCA_964389605.1 uncultured Candidatus Saccharibacteria bacterium
CTGTTACTTCTTCTTCCTAGATTTCCACCTCCTGAACCTGCTTGTGGCATGTAATAAAAATTAATAATTTACGCTAATTAATCTAAAGGTTTCTTTGTTCAACTATATGTTGCCTTATCATTTGTTTTGCAGCCTCCTTATCGCCAAGTGACCCACTCCATCCTGCATTGGCTTTCAAGTGATCCGCCAGACCTTGTGCTGCAGAATCCAGTTCAACCTCAAAAATTACCTCGCCACTGATTATGATTCTATCAACTGGCTCATATTCCCCACTTGACTGCCAGCTACTAATAGCTGCAATATATGCAGAGTTACTCAGGTTTTTTCTTGCTGTTTCACCATGCTCTCGCTTGAATTTATCTTCTGCACCAGCTAGTTTCTGTACTGCCTTATTAATTTCTTTTTGTGGCGTAGCCACAGCTTCATAGTTTGACTTGGTCCGAGCCACAGGATTCCTCTCCATAGACCAAGCTGTTAATACCATACTATCAAGTTTGTTGCCCCCATAAACATCCTGTGCTGATTGACCAGACTCCGCACTTACACTTTGGGTTTGCTTTTGCTTAACTGTATGATATTTAAGATATCTTCTGGTTAAAAGCATGTATCTCCCATCACTCAAGCTCAAACCAAGATCCCGTACCCCTCTAATAGTACTCTGCAACTTCCCGTTACTTGTTTTTGACTGCAATTCAGAGGTTTCACTGTCATGCGGCCTATGTCTAGTACCAGAAAACTCATCCTTAGGTTTAAGACCTCCAGACCTTTTTTTTAGCTCTCTATCAATCTTTCGATACTTTCTAGACACCCTTGCAGGGAGAGGCGTTTCTTTCCCCCTTTTTCCACCTCTTTTACTAGAAAAACCTGATGATTCCCTGAATGCCATATTAAGAATTTCTAATGCTTAATGGTACTTCTATTCCTGTCGGCATGGCTATTGGAGCACTTGTGATAATACCTCTCACCTCTTCCTCAGAAATCTGATCAGGTGAAACGCTTTTTCTTTCAGCCTCCTGATATATTTTATTTTGAATATTAAACTGATCAATGTCTTTAACAGCCTGAGCAAGCCTTGTAGCAGTCTCAAGCCTTGCAACTCTTTGCGAATCTGGATCTGCATCCCATTGCTTCTGATCCATCTTGAGTATACCATATAATGATTCTAGCTCTCCAATTGTACTATCCTTAATAGACCGATTCTTTCTGCTACTTTGGATTTTACCATCAAGAGTGCTATAAAAGTCCTTATACTGCTGTATTAAGCGACCAATATCTTCAGCAAGTCTTGCCCTTCCTGAAGCATCGGTAGCATCTACATCAATATTAGTTTTATAAGTATTTAGCAGCTCCGCCCCTCTGGTACCTAATTCTCTCATTGTTTTAAGTTTGTCTGGATCTACATTTCCATGCTCATTTTGGATGCCTGTATCATCATAACGCTCCATCACTCGTCCCCCAAAAATACCCTGTCCAACTATGTTGGGCAGGCTACCACCACCAGGACTGTTTATTGCTCTGATCATTTCAGCAGTAGCTTGTTCGGCAGCTTCTTGCCTCCGGGTTGGATCTGAAATGGATGCTATATTCTCAAACAATCTAACTACCTTCTTGGGGGCACTCGCTCCAGAAGAAAGAATTTTTTCCATAGTATCAGCGCGACTTCTTTTTGGATACATTCCAGCTGCTATTGACCTGACAGTCCCCTTTTCTCCTCTGTAAGTAATTTTTAGTTTAGGTAAAGGATTAAATAGTTTTTCGGGTTCGATATCAAATTTTTCAGTAAGAGCTTCCATCATACCTTCCTGGCTTCCGTCAGACTTACCAATTGCATCCAATACTATATGCTGCGAGGAAATAATACTCTTTTTCATTGTATTTAAAAATTTATCAATATCTTCCTGAGATTTATTAGCCTCTATCATTTTTCTTACAGTAGAAAGTATTCCACCTAGCCTTTTATCATTTAATGCTATCTGGGATGTTGTACCGCCAGAAGCTTGCATAAGCTCTGCTTTATTCCAAAGCTCCCCTCTTTCAATATTACTTTTAATCTGAGCATCTCTCTCTTGGTAATCCCCGTCGGCAAATCTCACACGAGCATTTCTACCGGCTTTTGTTCCAGGAAAATATCTGGCCACCCTCTCGGATCTTCTCTTCTCGCGCTCTTTTTGGTCTGCAGCTATCATTCCTGCACTTCTACCCTCTGGGTCTAGCCATTTGCCAACTTGTGCGACCCCACTACCAACAAGAAGGTCTCTTTGCCCTCTACTCACGGCACTTTGCAAATCAGCGGCTTTACTCTGTCTAAATCTAGCAACCCGTTCAACTCTGGGTATGACTCGCTCAAGTCTTCGAGCCTCCCTGTTTTTATCTCTATCTCCAGATCTTTTTAAAACCTCAAGTCTAGCTTTATAGTCCTCCAGAGCACTTAAATCCCGGTTTAATAGTCCTTTATTCAAAACTGATCTAGCCATGTTTGTTCCTGTCATAACACCACTGATCACTAAACCAGGTCCATGTCTGTATACATTACCTGCAGCACTGCCCAGTCTACTTGGTATATCTCTAATATTAATCTTATCATATTTATCCTTCTTTTGTTTCCAGGACTCAGGCCCTTTAACGAACTTCTCCACTCCAGGGAGACGCCTTCCATAACTTACACCTGCAGCTGCCAAGTCTTCACCAGCAACACTTGCAATGGTGCCTGCAACTCTCCTTCCGTAGCCCTTTCCAGCACCCTGAACTCTTTCTGCCACACTGGCAACAGGAGTCATACCCATTGATTTAAATGCTGTAGCTACTTTGCCCATCTGTGAACCAGCAGCCGCAGGAGCAACAAATAAAAACACTAAGGCTAGTGCCATAAATAGCATCACAGGAAAAACATCAAAAGCAGACCCAATAAGGGCATCGTCTCCCGACTTAATGCTTTCTATAATTGCCCTTTTCGGCAGTATTGTATCATTCCCTGTTGGGTTTAGTGTTGCACTACCAGGTTCATAACTTAACAAATCTGAGGCTGAGTTGGTATCGCCTATATAAGAGCTTCTATGGAAGGCCATGTCGCTAATCCTAAAAGATAAAGATAAGAAGACTATCAACATAAGTTGTATTAAGAATATAACACTGGCCAGAACTCCAACATTCTTAAATAATCCTCTTGTGGCAGGGATAATAAACAAAAGCCCAAGCACAGGAGATATTACTATAAGTATATTTGCTATTGCTATTGCACCAAACAAGAATAAGAATATTAAGAATGCAGCAACTATAAGTGCAAATTTAACTACCAGAGAGACTAAGAATACTGGGACTATTGCTATAGTAGAAACACCTCCAACCAGAGAGCTTATCACAATGTCACTTAAGTGGTTAAAGTTAATTGAAGTTGCTATAAGTATATCTATAGGATTTGCTATATTTAATACATTTTGACTGTTGGGACCCATTAAAACAAATGCTATGGCCTGATTAAACAAAAATGCCCCATCATAAATAACTCCTACTATAATGTAACTTAACTGTATAAAAATCACTCCCCAAATAAAGTATCCTATATTGGATTTTATTGTGTATTTATCAAATATTTTAAAATCTAGTATGGTAGCCACAGAAATTATTAAAAAGAGTAGTCCAAGTATAATATTAGAAACCTGCACAACGGCTTGCCACATCTCATAAATTGTATTTTTTAATTGTAAGTATATATCTTCACCAATGCCCTGGGCTGAAGCCTGATCGGGATTATAAAGTATACCTGCATAGGTAATTGATCTCAGTCCATTACTCATTCCGCCAAGCACCTGCTTTTGTATAACACTATCAATAATCCAAACGGTTGTTCCATATGCTGTTCTGGCAAATCCGGAAATCATACACTGTATTTTTCCCCCCAAACCCTCACAGCTTTCCCCTGGCACACCAAATACTTCATCTACACGGGCTAAGTTACTAGCCTCCCTAGCACAGGCTTCCACCTTGGCTTCTGGACCAAAAGTATCTAAGCAAGCTGTCCTAAAAGCAACAATATTTGTACTATCAGGAACAGATTCTGCAGAGTTATACCCATCAAGTATTTGTCTACCCATGGATCTAGCTTCAAAGTCAATCCCTGTGACTTCGGCAGCAGTCTGTGCAACAGACGCTGTCATATCCGCACTGGCCTGCGCTCTTTCAACAGGAGTTCCGGTTGCCCATCTCCACACTCTACTCGCGCCCCTAGCCGTTCTTTCGGGTATACTATTTTGAAAGTAAATTCCCATGGGACTATTAATGCCAAATGTCACAGCGGGGGGGTTAAGGTCTCCCCACCCCAGCAAGTCTTCCTGACCTTCCTTGATTGCAAATGTAATAAAGTACCTGTCGTAAGAATCTACATCAGGATAAGCATATTGATACCCACCATTCCACATTACTATTCTCATATCCCCTACACCACCTTGTTCAACAAGTACCCCATTGCTAACATCTATAGAAGAATATGACATAATCTCAGTTAACCTTCCAAGCGCATCCTGTGAAGGCCATTCACCAACTAAAAAATTAGCCACTCTAACTATAGCAGGATTAGCAGGACCTTCATCCCACTTGTTGGGTATGCCATCACAGTCCAGGT
Source organism: uncultured Candidatus Saccharibacteria bacterium (assembly GCA_964389605.1). Taxonomy (GTDB): domain Bacteria; phylum Patescibacteriota; class DYJS01; order DYJS01; family CAYMEI01; genus CAYMEI01. The sequence continues at coordinate 10,217 of CAYMEI010000001.1, forward strand.
CCGGTTCACCTTGCTCATCGAAAGGTAAAGCTATAATATTCCCATTCTCATCAGGAACTTCAAATGTATACATCACATCTAAAGGTTTCTGCCTGCCCGTTTGTAGATCCTCTTGTGTAGATATCGCATACCTTCTGTAATAATTATTTACTGTATGACTACCTAAGTTTGTTGGGGTAGTAATTCCTTCCCATCCAGCCTCAACAAAACTTTGATCTCCACTGGTGTAAGAGATCAGTCTCTGGTTAACTTCATCAATTGAGTTGCCCATTAACAGGCTTGCTTCAAATGTATCTTGATCAAGTTTTAGCCAGCAAGCTTCATTGGCGCCCTTCATTTCAAATGCAGGCCTACCATAAGGCCAATTAACAGGCACCATGTAATTTCTAATAGCATCTGGGAGAGTACCTTCTCCTGATATAGCAGAAGAAGCATTGTATGCAGAAGATAGCTCACCTAGTGCTTCTCTAGCCTGGAAACTAGATTCAGAATTTGTCACAGATAGACTTCCTTGAAAATTACCCACGCTTTGCCTTTGTCCCGGGGTGATCACCACGGGGTCAATAGTACCCCCAAGTCCATCATCTGACCCCCCTCCTTCATCAATGGGTTCACCAGAATCAGGGTCTATTGGAGGGGAAGAAGGTCCTCCACCTCCGGCAGGGGGAATATTCCCATCATCTGGGCGAACGTTCGTATCCAAATAAACTGCCACCTGGTATGTATTACCCACCTCAACAAATTCATCAGCACTTTTGTCGAAGTACCTGCCTCCTACTTCATATACACAGACTTCTGGCAAAAAGTTTGGGTCTTCAGTGCTAAAAGAGCTCGCAACTGGGCCGATACGCATTCTATCAAGTATCTCATTAAGCCTACTCCTGTCGGTTACCGCTCCACTATCATCTATATGAAAGTAGCAAACTTCATTTGTAGCACTCCCTCCCGATGCATAAAAACTTTCTAGGTAAATTCTTGTGTTTGAGCTTGGAGAATTTTTTATTTCAAAACCTGCAGAGTCAACTAGACTAAGCTGAATCTCTCCAGACTCATCTTCATCCAGGTAACTACTAGAGTCATTGAGTACAAATATGGGACTGGTCTCAACTGTTATTTTAATAGTAGTTCTTGTGTTACTTTCTTGTAACTTGGGATATTCCACCAAGAAACTGTATTCAGACCCATCTGGAAAATCTCCATCAGTAATAGCAAAAGAAGCCCTTCTATTAACATCTACCTTCCCCTCATCATTACATAAATCTTTCGAGATTGCATCCGGAAGATTATCTGGACAGGTTATTTCGTATCCAATATTGGATGGAACTACTCCATTCAGTATCTGAGTCAAGCTTACATTATCACCACTGGCAGTGGTTTTATTTATTTCTTCAGGAATAGTACTTGCCGTTATTGTACCACTACTTTTAAATCTTACCGTGCTGTTGTTCCCATTAACAGAGGCAAAGCTCTGAAAAGTATCAAGAGCAAATTTAGTTTGACCTGGCTCATCAGAAGGCAGCATAACAATTAAATCAACGGTCTTACCACGAAAAAAATCTTTTATCTGATCCGGTGTACTATTAGAATTAATATCTATATCAGGGTCACCCGGTTCAGGATTTCTGATAGAGTCTAAAAATTGCTTCCTTGGTACATAAAACATACCGGAATCTTCAAACTGCACCATATTAGACAAAGTATCATAAATAGTATTATCGCTGTTTCTTATTACTATATCCGAAGAAGTTGCAGAGTTATAAACAGGAGCAACGGTACTACCCTCTTGGTTTGCTTCACTTGCCAGACCTGTGTCTGTAATAAATCCAGACATAAAACCATCCCTTATTGTTATATTTGTCTGGGCTTCATACTTACAACTAGGATTATTATTCAGCCTATCCAGAAATTTGGCAAACTTCTCCGAAGGGCTACCCCCCTCATTGTTAACTTCATCTCTTATTATAGAAACAGCTTCCTGCACTTCTTCTGACGAGCACCCTTGTCCATCTTCAGTAACCCTGAACCACGAAGAAGCACCAGAATTTCCAAAACCATCCGATGCAACTAAAACAAACGGTACCGAGTCTTCCTCTGCAACAGACAAATCGCTGGGAAGTCTGTCTAGATAATCCTGTATCACAAAAGCAGATCTCATGTCATAAAAAACCCCCTGCCTGTCAAAACGAGCTACATCGGCGACCGGTACAACAGGAGTTGCATCATTAGAATTAGGGTCTTCAGCACTTGCTGTAGGGCTAAACTCACCAGAATTATCAGTAAAGACCAGTCCTCTTCCGCTGTTACTTATCTGTCCATTACTACCAATACCAAAAGGAACAAGCTCTACAAAAATATCAGAGCTGCCGTTACTATAATATTCGTTAAAAGTATATTCGCCCCCATTTCTCTGTAACCCCTCTTTTGTGATTACATCCGTTTTCACCCTTCCATACAGAGAGAAAGGAGATTTAACATTATTAACAGTAAGCGTTTGTGCTTCTGCAGGGTTAAAAAAGTTAGCCAGACCAAAGCCTAAAGAAAATAAAATAGTAACAGAAACAAGTATCAGGCTCCCCATGCTATTCCTGAATACATCTAAGATAGAGCTTGATCTCTTTTTGTTCTTAAATTTAAATTCCGCCTTATTTTCTTCTTTATACTTATAGATAACAACTTTGGTCATAGCTTAAATGTTTAAAAATTTTTTATGAATTTGCAAATTCTATTAAACTCTTCTTAGTATTATATACTATATCTTATGATAATCAAATACAAGACAGTTAATTTTATCTCGAAAAAGAATGCACCTATAGATAGCAGGTAAAGTTATAGACTGGTAATTAATAAGAATTTACTTTGCATTCAATATGCCTTACCTTAAAATTCTTACAGACTTAACATGATATCTACAAGATTTATTGAAGGTTTAATTAAAAGCTCAGGTGAAAAAAGCTTTAGAATAAAGCAGGCATTAAAAAGCTACAGGGATCTGGGGGATTTTTCTGACACTGCACTTCCGTCAAAACTCAGAGAGCACCTGAACACCGAGCTAGACAAACTTAACAAGAAAAAACCAGCATTTGATTACCTGGCAGAAAGTACAGACGGAACCAGAAAAGTACTTCTTAAAACACATGATGGATACCTGTTTGAATCGGTTCTAATCCCTCATGAATCAAGAAACACTCTTTGTATCAGCTCGCAAATTGGATGTTCGGTAAAGTGTGCTTTTTGCTTAACAGGCACAGTTGGTTTTAAAAGAAACCTGACCGCAGAAGAAATAGTCTACCAGGCTGAGTGGTGGACAGATTATTTGCAGAAAAATGACTTGGGTAAAATTGATAACATAGTCTACATGGGTCAAGGGGAGCCTTTTTTGAACTTTGATGAAGTAGTTGAAAGTCTGAAAACTCTAAATGAACCCAATCTGACGGGTTTTGGTTCCAGAAGGATGACAGTTTCTACCAGCGGGATAATCCCCAATATCTATAAATTTGCTGAAGTTCTTGGTGGGCAGGTTAATCTGGCAATATCCATTCATGCAGGAACACAGGAAACGCGTGCAAAGCTGGTTCCCATAGCTCATAGTATGGGTATGGATATGTTAATGCAGTCCGCATATGATTATGTAAGTAAAACCAGTAGAAAAATATTTTTTGAATACTGTCTTCTAAAAGGTGTAAACGACACTGATGAAGAAATAGAAGAAACATGTAGATTGCTAAGTCAGAATAAACTATTTCATTTAAACTTAATAAATTATAATTTCACAGATCTGGGTTTTGAAAAAACTTCTGGCAACAGAATTAAAGCCTTTTACCAGAAAGCAGAAGAATATGGCATACCAGTTACTCTAAGACTTTCACACGGAGGAGACAATTTTGCTGCATGCGGACAGCTGGGAAACAGGGTTCAGGGCAGTACCAGAAAATCAGTTGAAACTTAAGTTGATTTTATCACAACCGGGACGATCTTTTTGGCATCAGGATGCGGACACCGTTGCCAGAGAAGTCTTGGGCAAGGTGATTATACAAAAAACTGGCAGTACATACATAGCTGGAATTATTACAGAAACAGAAAGTTACCATGGATGGGATGACGATGCGTGTCATGCTTTTAAAGGCAGAACTAATAGAACACGAGTTATTATAGATACGGTTGGGCATTACTACATTTATTTAATTTATGGCATGCACTTTATGCTGAACTTTACATGCTACAAAGAAGGTTTTCCAAGTGCAGTTCTTGTGAGAGGAGTGCAGCTTTTAGATGTTAGTATTAAAGAAGCAGACATATTAATAAACCAGAAGAATCCTGTAGAATTATGGCGAGTAAGAGTCAATCTGTCACAAATTACCTGTCATAATTTATTTTTAGTTTTATCAACACCTGCTGTTGCAATTACTGGATATAACACAAACACAAGATCTGCTATGCAATTTTTACACACCTTAATGCTACTATCTAAAAATAAAAAACTTATAAACCTGACCAATGGTCCAGGCAAAATAACAAAAAAATTAAAAATAAACAAAGATATAAATGATCTGCCTGTTGATCTTAGGAATGGTCCAGGTGTTTTTGAAAATCCTGAAATGAATAAACTTATAAAAAACAATACATCAATCACTGCAACCAGACGAATAGGTATAGAATATGCTGTAAACAGCAAAGAATGGAAAAAAAGATTTTTACTGAACTTTAAAGAACAGGCATGAACATAAAATTAGACGAGATACAGAGTAAACAGGAAAAACTGAAAAGAGTATCAAAAAAACTAAAAAAGGATTTCATTGGTATTGACAATATTATTGATGAAGTAATTGATCAGGTAAGAGCGTGGTACATACTTCCACAAATATTATCCCGCCCGGTAATTATTAACCTGTGGGGGATGACTGGTATCGGGAAAACTAACCTTGTCAGAAAACTTGTAAAATATCTGGACTTTCTGGATAAATTTGCAGAAATTGACTTAAGTCAGTCATTTTCTTTTGGTTTTTATGGAGGCTTAAGGGGTGTTTTTTCGCAAATGTCCATTAAATCATCCGAACAGAATATTGTACTGTTTGATGAATTTCAGAAGTTTAGAACTATCACAGAAGATGGAAAAGAATCTGGACATGAAAAACTGGATGAATTCTGGGAGCTTTTAAGTGACGGGAAAATAAGCAAAAAAAAGAGCATACGCATAGTAGAAGAATTTGTTGCCGAATCCCTGTTTGATTTAGAAGAAAGAAAAAAAGACCCCAAAGATAAGGGTATGCCTTACGATCTTAAAAAACCATGGAATTCCTATAAGTTATCTGATTCGCTGGGAGGGGCAATCTCTTATAGAGAGCTTTTTGATATGCAGGGCGAAGAATTAGTTAAAAAACTGCAGAAAATGATTAAATTCAAAGAATTTCTGGAGCCGGAAGATTATTCTAGGACACTTATAATTATAAGTGGCAATCTGGATGAAGCTTACAGGATGGCGGTCTTAACAGATGAAGCAGAGGTTGATGCAGATGTGTTCCATGCTCAATCATCTAAAATATCTGTAGTGGATATCAAAAATTCCCTCAAAAGCAGGTTCAGGCCAGAGCAGATCAGCCGTCTTGGGAATATTCATGTCATTTATCCCAGCCTTAGAAAAATGGACTTCAAACTACTCATAAAAAAGCGGGTGAGCAGTGTTTTTGAGAAATTTAAAAAATATGCAGGGTTAAAAATTAAGGCAGATCAGTCTATTTATGATCTTGTTTATAAAAACGGAGTTTTTCCTGTCTAGGGCGTAAGGCCTGTTTTTAGTGCAATCTATGACATTATAGAATCAAATCTTTCTAAAATTGTGCTCGATTGTCTTCCTTTTGGATATAGTGACATTTTACCATCTTACAACAATAAAAATAACAGACTTCTGGCACTTGCTAAAAATCAGGAAGAGGAAAAAGAATTTTCCTACACCTTCACCGGGAGAATAGACAAGGCAAGAAAGGCATACACCAAAGATGCAGTTGCCAATACTTCTGTACATGAATCAGGGCATGCTATAGTATATTCTGTGCTTTTTAATCTGGCTCCTGTACAGATAAAATCCAGACTTGCTTCGTCTGAGAGTGCAGGTTTTACAGTGCCACATCTTTTGCACAGAACAAAAGAAAATATCCAGAAAGAAATATGCGTACTGCTATCCGGAATGGCTTCGGAGGAAGAAATTTTTGGAGCACAAAATGTTTCCAGCGGATCATCTGGGGATATAGCAAGGGCTACACAATTAGCTTCAGATATCACAAGAAAACTGGGCATGAGCAGGAGACTCTCAAAAACTCTGCCCGTCTCGCACAGAGATGCACACAGTACTGACACTGAAATCAGTAGTACCAATCATGAATTAAGGCAAATACTTTTAGAGCAGTTTAAAAGAGCTCGTAAGATAGTTGCTGACAATAAAGATTTTTTATTGGAATTATCTGATTTACTGATTAATAAAGGCGAAATATCTGGAGATGAATTTGTTAAAATAGCCAGAACGCACGGGGTAGACTGCACAATTGAAAATGAAAATTATATAGTATCCCCAAAATATACAGATTTGATGGAGGTGGCCAGTACATCCGGAAATTAATTCTCCCTGCCAGACAGAATTTTATACTGCCTGTTATTATAAGCCCCTACCCTCTGCTTCTGTTGTACCCAGACAACAGAAAATCTATACCTTCTTTTTCTTTCTCTGTCAGGTATCTGTGCAACATCTCTATTAATTCAGATGGTGCAATCTTGATTTTTTCTCCACTGACAAGCTCAAACAAACCACTTGGACTGTCTGTTGATTTAAGAGATTTAAATAAAGAATACACTTGATGGATCATCTTAACTGCTGCCCGATCAATTATTTTTATATTGTCAAAGGCGTCTTTGTATAAACGGCACTTTTTAAAATCAGAAAACCTGTCACTTGAGTGACGGGATGTTTCCTCAGGTTTTGATCAAGAACTACCCCGTCCACCTTCGGTGTCCACCCCTGTAACCGCTTAAGGCTGTGCGTAGCCAGCCTGTTAAGGTCAAGGGAAGGGGAATTAGCTTCGCTACTATAGTCACCGTATAATTGGGAAGGGGAATTAGCTTCGCTACTATCACTTGAATTATAGGGACTACCCCGTCAGACTTCGTCTGCCACCCCTTCTGAGAAGGGGAACTGGCTTCGCTTCTATTATATAATTGTAGGGGCGGACACGGGTCCGCCCCTCTGTAGCGTACAGTTGCTATTAACTTTTTTATCTTTTTGGATAATTAAAAGCTTCTGTTTTTAGAGGGCGGGAGAACCCCGCCCCTGTGTAGCTCTATTAAGCAGTAAGTGGTTTTGGTTTAAAGATCTGGATAAGGATGAAGCGTGGCAGGGGGATTAATAACTATATCCTTAGATTATCCTGCTCTGGATGTATAGGTTGCACCAGGCTTAAAAGAGGTCAGCAAGGCATTTTTCTTCTGCGGAGACCGATACTTACTTACATTAATTAAAATACCCGAAGCAAACATAAGACTTATAGCACTACTACCACCATAACTTATAAACGGTAGAGGCATACCCTTGTAAGGCAGAAGACCTGTGGATGCCCCAATATTAATTGTTGCCTGAAAAACTATCCAGGTTACTATGCCCACAGCGACAAGAGAAACATACTTGGATTTTGTCTCACTTGCCAGCTTGAGACCCCTGTACCCTAGGAAGAAAAACAGACCCACCACCCCAATTGTTAAAAAAAATCCCAGTTCTTCTGATATTATAGCAAAAATTCCATCAGAAAAGGCCTCGTATAGCCAGCTTGCCTGCCTTGATTGCCCCAACCCACGCCCAAAAGCCCCACCGGAACCTATTGCAATCATGGACTGCTGAAACTGTATTGATGTATTCTGACCCATTAATGACGGATCAGACCAGTAGCTGATCCAGGTGTAGATTCTGCTTAGCCTGTATGGCTCCAGCATTGCAACAATTACCCCAACAGTTACAACCATGATCCCCAGAAATCCTAAATGGACTATACTTGCACCTGCTGCAAAAAACACTGCAACAGCAATAATACAGATCAGTACCAGTGTTCCCAGATCTTTCTGTAAAACCAGGATAGCAGCAAGAGAACTTATAATAAGGAAAAAAGGTATAAACCCATGGCTAAAGCTTTTTACTTTCTTACCCTTCCCGCTTAACCATCCAGCCAGATACATAACAACCCCCAGCTTGGCAAATTCAGCGGGCTGAAAACTAAGAGGTCCAACCTTTATCCATCTTGCCGCTCCATTTCTGGGAAAATAAAACGGGTGACCCGGGATAACCGCTAAGAGCATTAACAAAATTGCTCCTACTAAAAAAATAATTGAGAATTTTTTAACAAATTTTACAGGTGCAAATAACCCTACAAAAAACCCTGCTAATCCAATAATAACACTTGTTAACTGCTTATAAAAAAAATAATAGGGAGTGTCTATACCAAGATACTCAAACTGTGGGTTTTTCATGTAAAGATCAGCCAAAGGATAGCTACTGCTCAAAACAAAAATAAGACCAAGAACCAGAAGTGTCATCACTGTTAAAAGTATCCAGAAATCTACTTTTGATTTTTTACTTAGATGTAAGTCAGGTTTTACCTTTGGTACTAATCTTGCCATTATTTATAGATAATTAATTCTCTTGACATGCCATTTTTTGGAAATTTGATGCGCTTAATCTCAGTAAAACTCTTCAGCTCAAATACATTACTGAATATCACTGTGGATGGCTTCTTTTCTGCTTTAAGCTTAAGCTCAAGCTTTTTTATCACTTTAGGCAGCAGATACATAAATATTCCATCAGCATTACTCAGATCATGGTTAAAAAAACTGGCTGTTTTAACCTCTACATTGCCAAGACCGTTCATTATCTTTCTAGCATTTGTCACAAGATTTAAAGGCCAGTTTATTTCAATACCAATAAATTTCTTATCCGGGTTTGCTTTTGCCATCTCCAGGAGTACCGTACCTATACCAGACCCAAGCTCATAAACTACAGAACCCGGAGGGAGGTTATTTTTTATGTACACTGCCAGTTCTTTTGCCAGGTTTTTTCTGCTGGTTACAAATGGTGCAGAAGAAACAAGCCCTGTCAAAAAGTATATCATCATAACAGTAAACATTATTACAAACAAAAAAACCAGTATATAAGCCAGATAGTACCTTAATTCCATTCCTTTAAAAATCTAATACTTTTTATTCCTTTATATTTCTGTAACACCTGAGTTGTAAAATTATTCAGCAACTCACTTTTAAGTAACATATCATTTGTAATTTTAAAAAATAAAACTCCTCCTGACACTTTAAAAGCAATCAGGTTAACATTCGAAGGGAATTTATTTTTTATCTCATGGTTGATTTCAACAATAATCTCCCCGCTGAATAGATTATTTTTATAGTTTTTGAATTTATCTCTTAAAATACTCCGTACTTGTTTCATCAGCTTCTGCCCATTAAATAATCCATCCACTGCTCAAAGTTGGACTTATCCGGGGGTTCTTCTTTATTTTCCTGTATTAATTCCCGCTCTGTCTTTGCCCTGTCCAGCAAATTAGGTCTGCTTAGTACATACTCACCCTGCTTTTTATAATTAAATCTCTTTCTTGTTTCTATCTCCAGATACTCCTGAGTTTTTTGAAATTCTATATAAATCTCCAGTTTTTCTTTTTGAGTTGTTAAAGATTCATTCACCTGCTGCCTCCTAGATACAATTTTCTGATTCTCGGTATATGTACCAGAAATATTTATCACAGAATAAACAGCAAAAATCATAATCAAAGCACTTAAATACATAAAAAAATACTTCCTAGTTTGTGGTCTTATGTGTCTATCTCTTGATTTAATCATCGCAACTGTACTTGGCGTTTATCGACTCCCTTCTCTCCATATCTTTTTTCTTTATGGACTCTCTTTTATCAATATTTTTCAATCTTTTACAAAGCTCTATCCTTAGTTTAATTAAACCCCTGTCCTGCAAAACTTCGGTAGCCAAAACCACAAGCTCCTTTTGTGCAACAGCATTATTGATTTTCTGTATCTCCCGTTTTTTTAACAATAACTGCCTTGACCTTGTTTCATCATTTGTCCTGCTGCTGGCATACTTGTACCTGTACACCCTCATACCAATTACAAAAGCACCTTCGAGCTTAAACACAACAGAAGCAGAAGTTAAGTCTACCTGCTTAAGCTTAATGCTTTTGACCTCTTCTCCGCTTAGTTTAATGCCACAAATATAATCATTTTGTGCCTTGTAATTGAAGTGGACTTTTTTGCGCCTTGAAACCAGAACCTGCAACTGAAAACTTATTTAAATCTGTCACTGTAACTTTAAACAGAGGCGAAACTTTTTCTAGAAAATTAACATTTTCGCTGGTTAAAATAATTTGATTCTTGAGTTTGTCTATATTTGACAAAAGCTCTTTGACCCCTTCAAAGGAGTTTATTCTGAGTATCGCCGGTTTATTTAAAAATTCAAAAAAAGCCAGCTTCATCATACCCGAAAAGCAAGTGTCTTTTTGTGCAGTAAAATCTACCAGAGCCTGTTTTAATAAATCTTTTCCAAATACTTCTATAAATTTCCCAAACACCTGCTTATTCTGCCTGTGACTGGTTTTTAATAATGCCCTAGCTGCTAAAGCACATCCTTCCACTCTATTGCTGGAATTAGCTACCCGTGCTTTTAGCTTTTCTTCTGATCTTTTTACAAGTGCAAAATCATAATTGTTTAGATCTTCAAGCTTCTGTTTTTTTGTATTAAGATTTTCTTTAACTCTGCCAGATTCTTTATCCAGCTTACCTTTCTGAGTTTTAAAGGCTTCTACCTCTTCTTTTGTAAATTTCCAGTCTCTGGACTTCTCAATTAAACTCTGTAGATCTTTAAGTTCCGGTTTTTTATCTTCCAGCTCTTTTAGTTTCTCTTTATAATTCCCCGAATTTATTACAGTAGAATTAATTTGAGCATCCAGCTCTGTAAATTTCTTTTTAATCTCAATAAATCTGGCAAGTCTTTCTGAAAATTCATCAATATCTTTAAATTGCTCACCGGTCATGTCTTTGGCCTGCTTAAGCTGTACCTCCATCATTTCTTTTAGCTTCTGGTTAGTAGTCTGCATCTTTTCCGATGCATCTTTAAGCATTCTGTTTTTTATATCTCCGCCTGATTCAATCTTTTTTAAAGTTTCATTCAGTATATCCTGAGATTCAAACCCACTATCTTTTAAGAACTTCTCATATGCTTTCTGATTGGATTCAAACTTAGCCCTTGCAACCTCCAGCTCATTTGAATATCTATTAAATTGCTGGTTTTTTCTAAATCCAAAAAAAGCAGTCCCTGCTCCGCCAGCTATCAGCACAATAGACAACCCCAAAAATAATACATTCCCGGACAGCACAACAAGCAACCCAAAACCAACTATAGCCAAAGACGCCCCACCTATCAACAAAACAGTAGCCATTCCATTGTTGGAATATATCTTAAAATTATCTTCTGCCCTGTTCAGATTTTCTTTAGACTTATCCATTGCCTTCAAAAACTTATTATGGCTGGTCTTTAGCGAATCTGCACTGCCAAATTTTTTAACCAGTTCATCAAATTCTGCTATTTCTTTCTGGTTCTTCTCTATCTCTTGAGTATTCTTATCTATCTGAGCTTTGGTTGCATTTATCTGATTAGAAATATTTTTTGACTCAATCTCCAGATCTTTTGTATTTTTCCCTTCAAAAAACTTTAATTTTTCAGTTTCCAGTTCTTTTGATAAAGTATCCAGTTCTTGTACAAACGGCTTAATTTTATCAGCTTCTTTTGCCAGAGCATTAATTTGCTTCTGCAGATCCTCTGTTCTCTGCTTCAGGTTTTTAGATTCTTTTTCGTGGTCTATCTTTAACCCCAACTCTTCAGACTGAGCCTGTAGTTTTTTTAGCTGGGATTCCAGAGTTTTTATTTCCTGGCTGAGATTGTCTTTGCTTGCTTTTGCAGAAAAATTGGCATTTTTTAACTGCTCGTAGTATCCCTGCTTATTTTTTAGCTTTAATAAATTCTCTTCTTCTGAATCAGGATCAATTTCTTTTTTTAATTTTGCATCAATACCCAGAAAGGCCTGCAAAGAAGGATCATCAATTAAATTTACAAAATCTAAAAATAACCTGCTGGAGTAGTTAATATTGTAAAAATCATTCAGGTTAAATTTGTATTCTTCGGTAAAATAACGATAGCTTAAATTTCTGGTGAGGTTATTATATTTAAAATCTACGCCATTAAAACTAAAATCAATACTCCATGTAGAAACTTTTAAATCAAGTGCCTGTTCAATCTGCCCAAAGAATAAGCCTACTTTGCCAACATCAATACTACCATTTTTTCTGTATAACTTGTTTATAAACATTACTGTTAACTTTTAGCAAAAAACAAAAGCTTGTAACTTTTCTAATATAATTGTAGTTAATATAAAAAAATATACCATTTTATATATATTAATCTGACATAACAAGCCTTTTAGCCATAGAAATACCCATAAACAATATCATTACAGGCAATATATGTGTGTTTACTTTTATTGTTCATATTTTATCCGCACGGTAAGCCATACTTATAAAATAAAGGTGCACATTATTAAAACAAAACAGAATAAAGCTAGGGCAAAAGGTTGGCATTTTAAATCACTTTCTACTTACTATACTGGTAGTTTTTATATTAAAATTTGCTAAATAATAACTAGGAGCTGTTATTCAGAACTTTATAAAAATAAAGATCAAGACTCCGCCAGTTAATCAAACCAGCCCAAGAAGAAATGCTCTTTAATGACAATACACACTTTGAATATAATTTTCCTCAGCCTCAGTACCTGGGAGCTAAGAATAAGCTTCGTCAGTGGATTTACGAACTTACCCCGAAAGACATTAATTCAGCCTTAGATGCTTTTGGTGGTTCTCAATCTGTGGCCTTTCTGTTTAAGCAGATGGGTTTACAGACTTTTACAAATGATTTTTTAAGCTTTAATCACCAGATTGTGGCTTAGCATTAATTAAAAACAAAAATACGCAATTAAATGATTGGGATGTACACTTTCTATTTAAGCCAAACTCTAATAAAAGGAGTCTGGTCCGTGATAATTTTACAAATATATTTTTTAAAGAAGACGAAGCTGACTTTTTAGATAATTTCAGGGCAAATGTTTTTGAAATAGATAATGAAGCTAAGCGCGCTTTAGCCTTGGCAGTAATGAACAGAAGTCTAACCAGGAAAGTGACAATGGGTCATTTTGCCCACCTCCAAGCATTGAATTACGCCGATAATCCAGAACGCCTGAAGCGAAACCCTAATCTTGCCAGACCTTTAAAAGAGATTTTTTTGGAATTAGTTGCAGAGTATAACCATGCTGTCTTTGATAACCGTAAAGAAAACCAGAACTCCAACCAGAATGTCTTAGACCTTTTACCAGACCTAAAAGATCAGAAAATTGATCTGGCTTATTTTGATCCACCCTATACAGATAGCCATAGCGATTATCAGGCTTTCTATCATTTTCTTGAAACTTTTACAGAATACTGGGAGGATAAAAAATTTGTAAATGGCACAAAGAGGTATTTTCCGCCTAAGTGGAGTGGTTTTGATAAAAAAAGTAAAGTCTTAAGCTCTTTAGACAGACTATTTACAAGCTCAGAAGCTATATTCAGTTGGTGGCAAGGGGAGTGCCAAAGGGAGTAGAGAAGTTTTATTTGTATGCAAGTAAAGAATTAAGAATAGATGCCCAAAGGATTTTAATATTGGAAAAAATTACATGATCAAGATAATTTACAGGAATTCACAGTAAATTCTGAAGGCTTGCTATGGATTAAGATAAAATCTATTGCAAGAAAAGAGTTACTGAAAGAGTTTTTAGAGATTAATCAAATTACACTTGATTCAAGTAAGGTTGCAGATCAATTCGAATCCCTTTTTGCAATGCTGAATCAGGACTTAGTTCATTCTCATAATCTTTTAGATACTTTTATTAAGAGTAAAGATAAAGAAAATAGAGAAAAGATTGACGAAGAAAAACTGGTTTCCGAGCTCTACAAGTTGAAGTATTTTGACTGGGGAGGTGATTATAAGAATGCTTTGGACAAATACTTAGTTGATAGGTACATCAAAAATTATGATTCATATGATGTTTTACAATCTAAAATAGAAACTGAAATCAGTGTAGCGGTTCGTGGATATGTCTTTTGCAGTTGGTATAATCACTGGTCGAGTATTCTGATTGAAAATATCTTCAAAACACACCCATTGGTTTTACCCACTGTTGGTCAAATAAAGAGGGTGGATTTTTTTGTAAATCAAATTCCATTTGATCTGAAGGTAACTTATTTACCAGATAATTTTGTAGCGCTAAAAAGAAAAAATGCAGGCTTAAAAACGGAGCTTGCAGAGCTGAAACATATGGCCAGGCAGGAAAATATTGTTTTTGATAGAAGAGGTAAAGACTCATATGTCTATAATGAAATTGTAGAAAAAATAAAGGATTCCAGGAATGCATCAGGTTTACAGACTTTGAAGAATATAAGAGATTTTAAATTACAGATATTAAGGGATATTGAAAAGAATCCTCAAGAATTGATTCAAAATCTTTATGAAGAACAAGGAGAGATGAGGTTTGATGCATCTAATAGGTTATTCCTGATTCTGGTTGATACTGAGGATTTTGCCAACTCCTAGAAACTAAAACGCAACCTGCATGAGTTAAAGCTAGGTATTTTACAATACCTGGATGGCTTTCCAGCAAAAAATCTGAAAAATCTGGAGATTCACTTTAACTACAAAAACAAAGGTGAATTTATTGCCTATAGTGATGCTATATTGGTTAAAAAGTGAATACAAGTGTGAAGTATCTTAATCTAGCGAAAATTTCCACTGTTCCAGATTTAAGCTTGATATCCTCAATCACACCCCCAGACTACATGTTTTTGTATTAGTGCCAATAAAGACTGGATTTACCAGGTCTTGCTAGTTTTTTGGTGTTTACTTGTGTGATTACACCATGATTCAGAGAACTGTCTTGAACTGTGATTCAGATGATTTAATGAAAACCATGATTTTAAAAATCAAAAACCAATAGTATAAATCATAGCCTGTCAGGCAATCAGATGAATCACAGTTCAAAACCATCACCCTTAAACACCTGCAAACCCCACTTTTTTGAGCCAGAAAGAAAAAAATTAAAATTTCTAACAGAAATCCTTAAATCTGGAAAACTTAGTGCGTTTAAAACCTTATGTGGAGTGTAAACAGAGATGAAATTTAGTATTTCATTTCATTAACCTGAAGATAGATAATTCTGATTGCTGAGCAGGCCTAGAAGTTGACTTTTTAATAGATTTTTATATCTATCCTTTAGTAAGCAAAAAACAATGAGTACAGAAAATATATCAAACGATGAGCAGGAAAGTAGGAGAATGCAACCAGGATCTCCATATGGATCAGGAGATTCAGATATAAATCAGTCAAAGGGGGGTTAGCACAAATAAACCAGAAAGTCCGGAATATGACATAGAAGTACTTGGGTCTCGTCTTTTACGGTACATATGGGGCGAGGAGGCGGACAATTATACTATAAAATCAAGTAAGATAGCTTATGGAGAAATAAGTATACCCGTAAAAGTAAGTATTTAAACACAAACGAGAACCCCGCTCACATACTCTGACAATAACACATAACTCATTTAGAGGGATATACAGTACAGAAATGGTTAATAATGGAGACGATGGGGCAAATCCAGAAACTTCTCATCCAGAGGCAACAAAGAAAGTTACTGATTATTTTGATGCAGTATATGGTTTAAAGCCTAAATCCTGATATTGAAAATGAAAAACTAGATATTACCTTAATAAATGAGCTAAGAGTAAGTAAGATTTTGACTGAGAGTAGTGATATGCTCCCCAGGCTGGATTCGAACCAGCGACCAATTGGTTAACAGCCAACTGCTCTACCGCTGAGCTACCGGGGATTACAATTCTCTTCTAGAAATATAATTCCTAAAATCAAGTAGCGGAAAAAATGTGCAGACATTAATATATTGATGCCTGCACATACCATTTTTGTGATTATCAGCTACTTTGTACTCGAATTGTCCTGCGGACCATCCTCTGACCCTTGTGAATCCTGACCGGGATTACCTTGGTCTTGAGCTCCTCCGCCCATTCCTTTGTATATTCGCTCTGATACTTTGTTTATTTCTGATACCAGAGATTTAATCTTGGATACATGCTCTTCCGGATTTAGGCCTTCCTGCTTTAAAGATTCCCTTAGCTGAGATATTTTTTCTTCTGCTTCTTTCTTATCTTCAGCAGACACCTTATCTCCCTGTTCTGTAATAAGTTTTTCCAGCCCATAAATTAAACTCTCAGATTCATTTATAGTTTCGGCAAGCTCCCTTCTTTTTTTGTCTGCTTCTGCATTAGTTTCTGCATCTTTTGTCATAGACCGTATTTCGCTTTCTGTTAACCCGCTGGATGCCTGAATTACAATTTTCTGAGACTTCCCTGTTGCCTTATCTTTAGCGGTTACATTTAAAATACCATTAGCGTCAATATCAAAAGTGACTTCAATCTGAGGCACCCCCATTGGTGCTGGAGGAATACCATCCAGTATAAACCTTCCCAGTGTTTTATTGTCGACCGCCATTTCTCTCTCTCCCTGTACAACATGTATTTCTACACTTGTCTGATTATCCGAAGCGGTAGAGTATATTTGAGATTTTTGAGTAGGAATTGTTGTATTTCTGGGTATTATTTTGTTTGTAACACCTCCTCTTGTCTCTATCCCCAAAGAAAGCGGGGTTACATCCAAAAGCAATATGTCTTTAACATCTCCCTGTATAATTCCCGCCTGAAGTGCTGCACCAACAGCAACGGCCTCATCCGGATTTACAGATTGATTAGGCTCTTTATTAAAAATCTGCTTTACCTTTTCTCTAACAGCAGGCATACGAGTCATTCCTCCTACCAGTATAACATCAGTAATATCAGATTCAGATACTTTTGCATCTGCCATTGCCTTTTTGCATGGCTCAACTGTTCTGTCTATCAAACTTTTTGCCAACTCCTCAAGTTTTGCCCTTGTCAGCTTGTACTCCAAGTGCTTTGGTCCACTTGAATCTGCTGTTATAAATGGGATATTAATTTCTGCAGTTGTAACGGTAGAAAGCTCATGCTTAGCTTTTTGTGTTGCCTCTTTTAGTCTCTGCAGAGCCAACTTGTCACCCCCAAGGTCTATACCGGTTTCTGATTTAAATTGTTCTATAAGATGTGCGATGATTTTCTGATCAAAATCTTCACCTCCCAAGTGAGTATCACCATTTGTTGCCAGTACCTCAAAAACACCATCTCCAATATCCAGAACAGTAATATCAAAAGTACCTCCACCTAAGTCAAATACTGCTACTTTTCCTTCTTTTTTATTATTTAAACCATATGCCAGAGCTGCTGCCGTTGGCTCGTTTAGAATTCTTTTGACCTCCAGTCCAGCAATCCTACCTGCATCTTTTGTAGCCTGCCTCTGGCTGTCATTAAAGTAAGCTGGTACAGTTATTACTGCTTCTGTAACAGTCTGCCCAAGATATGCTTCGGCATCTGTTTTAATTTTCTGGAGAACTCTTGCTGCAACTTCCTCAGGACGATAATCCTTACCTCCCATCTCAATCAAGACCTCCCCGTTCTTGCCTTCTTTTACCTGGTATGAAACATGCTTTGTGTCATCCTTTACCTCATCGTCAGAAAAATTTCTTCCGATAAATCTTTTAGACGAATGAATTGTATTATCCGGATTAGTGACCGCCTGGTTTTTAGCCAGCTTGCCAACCAGTGTTGTTCCATTCTTATCCACAGCAACGATTGACGGTGTAAGCCTGTCCCCCTCTTGTGTCGGGATTATGGCAGGTGTACTACCCTCCATTACAGCTGCTGCTGAATTTGTGGTTCCCAGATCTATTCCTATTACTTTGCCCATATGTGTTTTTTAATTTAAAGTTTTAGCTTATAATCTTTTCTTTTATTTTTTGTAATCTTTCACGTTTTGCTTCTACTGGATTGACTCTTGTAATATCAAAATCCGGATTCATAGGTACAAGATGTACATGCACATGAGGAACTCCATATCCCTCTACAAAGACCCCCACCCTGTCAGAATCCAGCTTTGACTTTAAAATATCTGCAACCTCTTTGGTTGCCTGCATTAATTTGAGATAAATATCATCATTTAAATTAAATATGTAATCAGAATAAAACTTTTTAGGCACTACAAGAGTATGCCCATCTGTCCATGGTCTTATATCCAAAAATGCCATAAAATCACCATTTTCCCATATAACTTGAGCAGGGATTTCTTTGTCTGCTATTTTCTCAAAAAGTGTTTTTCCCATACTATACGGTTACTTTTACTCTTGCGGGTCTTAAGACCTTATTGTTTAACATTATACCTTCCTGGTAGACTTCAATTATCTTATCTTTATCTTTCTGGTTTTCTGCATCCTCGCTCATTAACGCTTCACAAAAGTTTGCGTCAAAATCATCGCCTTTTGCAGGACTTACAAAATTTACTCCATTCTTAGATAAAATTGATACAAACCCATTAAATGTTTTTTCAAAAGACTCCCTCCATTCAGAATCTTGAGGGATTGAAGATAGACCAATTTTCATGGAATCATAAAAATTAATGAGCTCCTTTACCAGTTTTTCTATTGCGCTGAATTGAAAACTCTTAAACTCTTCTTCTTTCCTTTTCTTAAAGTTATCAAAATCTGCCAGAAGCCTTAAATATTTTGCCTTCTCTTCCTGTAGGGCTGTTTCAAGACCACCAGACGATTCATTTCTTGTGGACTTGCGAGTTTCTTCTTGTGATTCCTGATGCTCTGATGAAAGATTGCCCTGTTCTGCATCCTGATTACTTTGATCCGAATGAATGTGCATTTGCTCACTATCGGCACCTGAATTATCAGTATCCTGCTCCCCCTGCTCATCACTTTTCTGAGCCATATCCCCTTGATGAAGATTCTGGCTGAGAGCCTCTTTTTCTTCCTGACTCTGCGACTGATGATTATGACTATTATTCCTTTTCTTGTTTTTCCTACTCATTCTAAGAGATTTTGATTAATTACTTTGTTTATTGCCCTCAAGACAGACACCTGGTGATCATAATCACTAATTATTGGATTAATTGTCCCATATAAAAAGTTTTGATTATATGGATTATATATCATTAAGCTTAAATTGCTGTTTTTGAAATTAAATTTTTCTGCAAAAAATAACTTTGCATGTTCAAATCTGTATTGACCGGCAATGTCCAGAATACCTTCCAAGTTTTCCATAAACCTTACTCTTTCTAGGACTTCTACCTGACTGAATTCTGACTTATCTAGAAATACCTTGTTATAATTTCTAATAATCAAATCCCCATCATAAAAAAATACAGATCTATTAATCATATTCCCGGCAGAATGTAAAAGTTTTCCTGGCAGGGTGTTCTCTTCCCTCATTAATCTTGTCAGTACTTTTACAAATCTATCTGAGACTTCTTTAAGGTCTTGCTGCATATAATCTACAAACCATGAAAGACCTTTATTGGTAGGCATTTTACCTGCACTCAGATAGGGTTCATAAAGAAGTCCCAACCTGTGTAATTTTTGAAGTTCGTACCTTATACAACTGGGAGAAAATTCAAAACCCTTATCCTTAAGACTGAATGATATGCTCTTGCTTGAAGTATTTTCATTATACAAAGATAGACGAACCAGTTCATCTAGAACCATTTTTTGTCTCCTAGTTAAAATGTCTACTTCTACCTGCATGTTTTATTTAAGCATAAGACCGTTTGTTTGATAAAACACCTCCAGTTTACAGGTTTAAAAACCTGAATATACCCTTAAGCATCTTTAAGGCAGTTCGTTTTTGCCGATCTGAAGTTTTGTTATTAAAACTTTGTCACTAACAAAATAGCCTGCCATAAAAAATTTAAATCAGATCAAACAATCAGTCAAGAAGGCATTAAAATAAATTAAGTGGCGGACTATATTTTCTCCAGCCTCGCCAGGGCAAGGCTTAGTACTTTTTCGCCTTCTGCAAACTGCACCTTAACCACACCTCCACGCATAAAACTGGTGATCTTGCCCCTGCCAAACCTATTGTGTTTTACAATATCCCCAATTTCAAACCTGGTAACATCTGTGCCTTCAAATTTCTGATTTTCTATCTGTTCAGCCAGACTACTAGGGGGCACGCCTTCTGAAACTCTTTTTTTAAGTAGCCTGTCACCATAAAATGAAGAGTTTGTTACTTCTTCAAGTGCGTCCACTTCTTTTAGAAACCTAGATGGGGCGATAAACCCCTGAAAATTTCTTCCTACAAAACTGACATTCAGTAACTTTTTTGCTCTGGTAACCCCCACAAAAAACAATCTTCTTTCCTCGTCTATCCTGTCTTCTTCTATACTATTTTTATGAGGAATTATTTCTTCGTTTACACTTATTATAAATACCGAGTCAAACTCCAGTCCTTTACTTGTATGCAAAGTCATCAGCTGTACCGCATTCTGCTTTTCATCCTCTTCCTTCTCTTTTTCATCGTTCAGTCCAATGCTTTCTAAAAACTCCATAAGTGGCTCTTCCCTCTCTTCAAATCTGGCGGCAAGGCGGACTAGTTCTTCCAGATTTCCTTTTCTTGCCAGAGACTCTTCTTTACTTTTGGCAATTTTATCTATATACTGATAGTAGCCTGTAAGCTCGATAACTTTTTCCACCAGCCGGGATAAAGGTTGCTTATCTTTTGCAGTTTTTAACGGATAAAAAATATCAGTTAAAAATTTTTCTATGGTATTTTTTGATCTGTGTATAAAATTATCAAAATCTTTTACTGCCTCATGGTAGCTACCTGAGCCAAATTCTAGGAAAAAGCTCAAGGACTTTTCTCCAACTCCCTTTGGAGGGTTGGCAACCATTCTTTCAAAACTTAAATTATCTGCTTCGTTGCATAAAAACCTTAAGTATGCTAGTACATCCTTAACTTCTGCTCTTTCAAAAAACCTTAACCCTTTAACTATTTTATACGGAATATTCTGCCTGATAAAAGCTTCTTCCAGTATTCTGGTCTGAAAATTAGTTCTAAATAATATGGCAATATCTGAAAAGTTTTGAACTTGACCCTGCCTTACCATGTCTCCGCACTTTTTAACCACAAATTCTGACTCCATCTCGGGATTTAAGAATTCATAAAATTTAACATCGTGAATTCCCGGTGCCTTTGACTCCAGTTTTCTGTTTTCAAAAACAGAAAACTTCAGTATTTTGTTAGCCAGTCTTAATATTTTTCCCGTTGATCTGTAGTTTTCACTTAGCTCTATGATTTCCAGACCCTTAAAATCTTTTCTCAGCTTAAATAAGTTCTGGGGATCAGCTCCACGCCATCCATAAATTGCTTGGTCAGGATCACCTACTGCAAAAAAATTGTTGATTTCATCCTTGGTTAACTCTCTTACAATTTCGTATTGTAAAAAATTAGTATCCTGCCATTCATCAACCAGTAAATAATCTACCCCGGATCTCCATTTGTCTCCTATGGAAGGATGCTGAAGTCCTTTAAGTGTTAAAAGTAATAAATCATTAAAATCCAGAGAGTTACTTTTAATAGTTTCCTTTTTTAGTAATTCAAAAAACTTAATACATTTTTCTGAATCCAGATCTCTATTTTTAAAATCTAAAAAAATCTCTTCATAACTCAATCCAGAAGTCTTACCTTTGTCCCAGAGCCTTAAAAGCCTTTTAAATAAGTTTCTATCCAGAGCCAGAATGTCTAAAATCCTTTTTGCCAGTCTTTCCAGGTCACCTGTATCCAAAATTGTAAAATTACGGGTTATACCAATATTTAGATTTTCTACCTCTCTTCTTAGAAAATTTACACCAAAACTATGAAAAGTGCCCAAAAATATCCCATCAATACTTGTTTTTGTAAGACTGCGAGTCCTCTCTTTTATTTCTGCCCCCGCCTTGTTTGTAAAAGTAAGCCCAACTATTCTTTCGGGTAAAATACCCTGCTCAATTAAGTGAGCAATACGATGAGTTAAGACTCTAGTCTTGCCTGATCCGGGTCCTGCAACTACTAGAATATGCTGACTGTTACTTGTTACCGCCTGTAGCTGTTGTGAGTTCAGGTGTGATAAATTCAAATCAGGATAAGATTAACTGCTACAATATATTTATTAAGAACCCAGACCTAGATGCTGGCTCACCTGAGAAAAATTTTGCCAAAATTAAAACAAGGCTAAACTTTAGCAGATGAAAGCACAGGAAATAATCCAGGAAGTTAAAGAGAAGATAGAAAAAACAGTCAATATTAAGGCTATTTTCAGTGAACCCATAGAAAAAGACGGAATAACCATAGTTAATGTGGCCAAAATTAAGTATGCAGGTGCAGGAGGCGGAGGAATAGGCGAGCAGGAGAGCAAAGAAGGTAAAGAAGTAGAAGGAAGTGGCATGGGGCTTGGCTTGTCTGTAAAAACCAGTCCTGTGGGATACATAGAGATAAAAAACGGTTCGGCTGAGTTTATACCAATAATAGATCAAAACCAGGCTTTTCAGCTAAGGCTTGTAATTATTGGATTGGCTATAATAGTTTTTGGCAAAGTTATTAAGGTTTTAAAAAAGAGAAAATGAGTTTTTATATTTTAGAGCAACATGGCAATGGCTGAAATTCTGCAAACAGACAGTGGCAGGTGAGCAGGAAGAGGTGGCTATCCTGCATAGTCAGGAACAAGAAGAGGGGTACGATCATGAGCCAGAGATAGTCGCCAGTAGTACTGATACTTTGCCTGAAGACTTAACAGAACTAGGACACTCTGATATCTCACCCTTACTCACATCTTTAAACCAAAACCAGCACTTTTTGTCTAATACCCCACCCTTTGTGAGTTGATGGGTGATAAAAATATGGTAAAGTCACATTGCACCCTCGCTCTGCTATCACTTCGTTTGGGGTCGCCTAACACAGTATATGAGGTTCGCCCCTGTTGTCGCTCTCTCGAATTTTGCTGTAAGCTTCTTATGTACTGAAATGTTGTGCAAAATCGCCTTGCGGTTTTCGCCAGTGTGCTTCGGCTTCGCCTCGTTATATGACATATTTTGATGGCAATAAAAAACGAATGTTTTAAAAACTTTTATTAATATACAATATCATTATGAAAACAGCAGGAATAATTGGAGGTCTTGGACCAGAAACAACATCAAAGTTTTATTTAGAAATTATCTTTTCTTGTCAAAAACTTAATAAATCGAATAGACCCCCAATCATCATCTCAAGTGTTCCCCTGCCATATGCATTAGAGAAAGACGCAATTGTAAATAATTCTAATCTGCAAAAACTCTTACCTTATCTTATTGCAGAAGCTAAAAGATTGGAAAAATCAGGTGCAGATTTTATTGTTATGCCTTGCAATTCATTACATCTATTCATTGATGACATCCGTGAAAGCGTTAACATTCCAGTTTTGAGTATAATTGAAAAAACTGCAGAATTTTTGAAAAAAAAGAATTTCAATAATATAGGTATTGTTTCTACGGCAATTACCGCACAAAACAAATTATATGAAAAAGAGTTGTCTAGAAAAAATATGCTATATTCTTCTCCAAATGAGGATGATCAGGTCAAGCTTAATCAAATTGTCTATAAACTAGTTGTAGGAGAAAAAGACGAGCTGATGAGAAAGGAATTGTTGGATATTATGAATAAGCTCGACAAATCTGATTGTGCTGTGCTTGCCTGCACGGATTTACAATTGCTTAAACCGGTATTGCAAGATATAGATGTGTTTGATACGATGAAAATATTGGCAGATACCACTGTTGAAGAAATATTGAAACAAAAGTTTTTGAAATTATTATAAAATTGCCATCAAAATACGCTGAAGCCCCATTGCACTCTCACTTCACTGCGTTACGCTTGGGTCATATAACCCTAACATTTTACGAAACAGAAAACATTTTTTTAAATTTCTTTCAAGATGGGACACATAACAAGTATAATCGATATTGAAGATTCTGATATAATCAAAATATTAGATAAAGAATATGACCCTGAAAAATATTCTGATAAAAGAATGATAATCCTTGGAGTTCATTCACACGATCATAACCCAATGAAAAACGAAGAAGATAAACAATATTATTTTTTATCTAAATATATTAAGGAAAATCCGTGTAAAGTTGTTGTATGTGCCACTTCTGTGCCAGAATATTTTCTAGAAGGTGGATATAGAGGATTCGATTATGTCAAAAATAATTTTGGTGATATTTATTACATTGGAGAACTTGTCTGGTATCCAGAGACAGGCTGGCAAGATGGAAACGGACAAAGAGTCCAGCCTGAAAAAGCTGGAGAATCTCTTCATAGAGTGTTAGATGAAAAATTTCCAAGCAAGCAAATCATCCTGCTAAGACCCGGAACACCTTTTGTGGGTGATGCAATCGTCAAATGTCTTCTTTCCGAAAAGAATAGTAAAGATGATTATTTGGTTATAGATGACAAACAATCAGAAATATACGCTTTAGCAGAACAAGCAAGAAGGAGCCTGAAAATTATTGATAATCCACCAGCCTATTTTACTAGTGGAATTGACATTGATAAAGAGACATGTCCTCCGCTAAAAGAAGGTGCCTTGAATATCATAACTTCGACAAATGATATGTATAATCGAAATAAAGAATTGCCAAGATCATTATTTTTACGCATTCTTGATAAGCTACTGTCTTTTTATCTTTCTGGTGCAAAGATTGTATTGAAATCACCAGCAGATCCAGAGGAGATTTTAACACTCGAAGAATTACGCCAAAGAGTATCTGAAGATCAGGACAGACATAAGAATATTCATTATACAATGATCATAAATCTTGGAAGAAAGCGAATGGAGATGGAATCACAGAAGATTGAACAAGTGCAGGATTTTGCTAAAATTGTGTAGGAAAAGTGGACTTAACCAGTCAAGGCTCATGTTACCCATTTTTTTATGTCATCTAACAGTATGTATCTGGCTACGGCTTTCTCCATGCTCCCAAAAGCCTCCGTCCAAGCTTCGCAAAAAGACAATTAGATTTTCAAAGGAGTTTTGTCAAACATCAGATATACCGAAACATTAGACCTCCCACACTAAACACCACTTAACTCCGAGTTATATATTCCAGCTAC
>CAYMEI010000002.1:0-32815 GCA_964389605.1 uncultured Candidatus Saccharibacteria bacterium
GGCTAAAGCACGCCTTAAGCGGTTACAGGGGTGGACACCGAAGGTGGACGGGGTAATAATACTCTCTGTCTATCAATTGTATACCTGTTTAGATTTATTAATTCAGGTACCCTGAGCTTTAAATCCAGTACAAAACATTTAATTATTTGTCTGAATTTGTCTCTGGGTGAGTTTGCTACTTTCTGGTCTTAGTCTTTTGTACATCTATACATTTTATTTATATGTTAAGATGCTGGTTTTGTGTATATGACCCAATATTTTTACTGAATTTAGATGCACGCTTATTAGTTAAGAGTTTTTGAGCTGATTTTACTTTACCGCTCTGGAATTGACTTTATTTTCTTAATCGTCATTTAATACTTCGGAGATATTTCCTTTCATGTAAAAATTATCTTCAGGCACAACATCTAACTCTCCGTTGAGTATTTTCTCAAACCCGTCAATTGTTTCTTCTATCTTAACAAACTTACCGGGTCTGCCTGTAAACTGTTCGGCTACAAACATTGGCTGAGTAAAGAATCTTTGCATTTTTCTTGC
This sequence comes from uncultured Candidatus Saccharibacteria bacterium, assembly GCA_964389605.1. Lineage (GTDB taxonomy): Bacteria > Patescibacteriota > DYJS01 > DYJS01 > CAYMEI01 > CAYMEI01. The sequence goes on from CAYMEI010000002.1 coordinate 538, forward strand.
CCTGGAGACTATCATTTTGTCTGATTCAGAAAGCTCTTCTACTCCCAGAATTGCTATAACATCCTGTAGTTCTTCATATCTCTGAAGGGTCTGAATAACGCTATTTGCAATATCAAAATGTCTTTTCCCAACTATTTCTTCTGATAGGGCGGTTGATTTACTGGATAGCTGATTTATGGCAGGATACAGTGCCTGCTCTGCCAGCTTTCTGTCAAGCGTCAATGTGGAATCTATATGGCTAAAAGTTGTTGCAGGGGCCGGATCGGTGTAATCATCTGCAGGAACATAAATTGCCTGAATTGAAGTAATGGATCCGTTTTTAGTAGAGGTAATTCTTTCCTGTAACTTACCCATTTCTTCCGCCAGAGTTGGCTGATATCCTACTTCTGACGAGAGTCTGCCCAAGAGTGCCGACACTTCTGCACCAGCTTGGGTAAATCTGAAAATATTATCTATAAAAAGCAATACATCTTTACCTTGCTTATCTCTGAAGTGCTCTGCCATTGTAAGACCAGACAGGGCAACTCTCATACGGGCACCCGGAGGTTCATTCATTTGTCCAAAAACCATAGCTGTTTTATCTAAAACACCTGCTTCTACCATTTCATAGTATAGGTCATTTCCTTCACGCGTTCTTTCGCCTACACCCGCAAAAACCGAGTAGCCCGAATAAAATGTTGCAACATTATAAATAAGCTCTTTTACAATAACTGTTTTTCCTACGCCTGCTCCACCAAAAATACCTACTTTTCCACCCTTTATAAAAGGTGAGATAAGATCAATGGCTTTCATGCCTGTCTCAAATATTTCCATCCGTGTAGACTGATCTTCTAGGGATGGAGCTGTTTTATGAATTTCTTCTGATTCTCCGCTTCCTGTAAACTCCTTTCCGTCTATTGGGGCACCCAAGCAGTCAAACATCCTGCCCAGTACCTGATTACCAACTGGTACAGAGATTGATTTGCCTGTAGCTTCAACCTCCTGACCTCTTTTGAGTCCATTTGTTGTATCCATTGCTATGCATCTTGCAGTATTGTCTCCCAGAAGTTGCTCTACTTCCAATACAATCTTACCTGATGAAACATTTAAAGCTTCATACATTTTTGGGGCATAACCTTCAAACTGCACATCTACTACCGGACCTAGTACTTGAGTAATCTTTCCTTTCATTCATTTTTAAATTAATTGAAATTAAAAGCTTATCAATTGGTTTTAAAGCATAATAAATATTGTATAATTAATTAAGGCAATGAAATTATACGGATCAGACGGAAAGCATATCAGGAGACTGAAAAAGATGCACCTGCTACCATCTGAAGAGCCTGGTTATAGATTTTTAATGGAAGCCCAGGAGCTTACTAGGGGTCTGGCTCAAGTATGCGGACCCAGAATTTTAACAGGAGACTCTGAAATTTTTGAGTTATACAGAACAAAGGATTTTGGTACAGACCTGGAAATACCTTTAAATTATATGAAAATACATGATTTTTTGTCCGGAACTCTTAAGACACTGTTTGGTACAGAATTGTACTATCTTTTAATACACCCGGATTTCCATGTCGGAGAGCTAAAGCATCGACTGATCAGTGCTTTCTGGCTATCTGGTGCAAGTTACGCAAAATCGCTTGCCAGCTTTGCTTCTCACATATGCAACACTATAAACATTAAGATTTTCGAGATATACAAAGCCAGAAACATGAATGAGTGCAAGGAAATCATTGCCAGATATATAATAAAATAATAAGCTACAACTGGTTAATACTACATCTCCTCTATTTTTTCCAGACCAAGAATTTCCATTAATTGAGATAGTGTGTTATAAAATAGTTGTACTTCCTGAGACCTGATCAGTCTTTCTGAGTTGTCTGAAGACAGCACTTTTATATTTGTATAAAGCCTAGAGAAACTTTTGCATAGATCAAAAGCATAATCGCAAATTCTTGAAGTGCTCAACTCTTCAAACGCAATGGCAATAACTCTCTCAAAGTCTGCAATCTTACTCAGAAGCTCGCTTTCGTAATCAGAAAAATTGTATTCAGAGTAATCAACATTTACGGCATCCATGCAGGCAGAACTTTTTTGCATCTTGCTTAGTATCTTTCCTGCCCGTGCAAAACTGTACAAAATATATACTCCGGTGTTTCCATCAGATTTTAAGGCCTCATCAATATCAAAAACTATTTCTGTCTGAGAATTAAATTTAAGCATAAAGTATCTGATTGCCCCTGCAGCAATTTTTTGTGCCTGTTTTTTTATATCCTCACTTTCAAGCCCTTCCTGCTCAAGAATCTTTTTAAATCTTTCTAAAATAACTATATGTGGTTTTCCGCTTGTGCCATCGCATTCCTGCTTTTTTTGTAATACTTCGTCTGCATCCCCAAACTTAACTACAAATCTGCCTTTTTCATATTCATCCAGATTTTGCTCTACTTTGTCTTTGGAGTGCAGCAGAACCAGAAATCCATTATTAATATTCAATATATCTCTAGCACCCGCCCCTTCTTTTCTGTGTATCTTTACAGCATCTCCAATTTTGCCAAGTATTGTAATATCATAAAAACCGGTTTCTTCTATTATTTCTCTTCTAAGTGCCTGCTCCAGAGACTCATCTGCATTTACCCCACCCCCCACCAGAGTAATCAACCCATCTTGCCATTCCTGGTACGCAGTCTTGCCAGTTTTTTCATCCAGCAGAATTGCAGAAACTGTGGTCCTGGTGCTCTCATTTTCCGTCTGTTCACCAAACTCAAGTTCTTCATTAAAAATACTATCATATTTAGATAGATCTATTTTGCCTGCATCTTTGAGCTTATGAGCCATGATTTTTTTGCTCATTATCTGCAAAAGATCGTCTACTTTTATCTCAACACCTTTTCTGCCACTAAATGCAACTGATTTCTTTTGTTTTTCCTCGTTGGTTAAAACGGCTCCAAAGTCCTGTGCAGTTTCCGGACTAAGTGTCATAAAGGCATAGCTTAAGTGGTGCATATTGTGACCATGATCAAATCCTGCAGCAATTATTGATTGCTTGACTGCATCAATTACATAATCCTGTCTGGAATCAACAACTGTTATCAGGTTTTTAGCCCCATTAAAGTTTTTTTCTTCCCCTTCTTCTTCTGAAATATAACAATCAGAACCATTTTGTTGCGTAATCAAGTTCTTATAGAATAATTGTTTTCTAAGTAGCCCAAATTTCCATAAATGAAGTGCAATATCTTTAGCGGTGTAGACTTTTATACCATTGCTTTTAACCAGCACCTTATCATCTTGTGGTTTACCACTTGAATCTTTAAGATTTTTTAAAACCCAGCAACCTGCGTTTTTGCCGTTAGTCTCGTAAGTAAAATTATCTGTTTTTTTGAGTATCTCAAATGCCTCATCCCATAAATCCAGCTTAATAATGGAGCTTTCAGAGATCATGAAGTCATAAAAAATACTAAAATTCTCCATGGTCTGTATATGCCTTTTCAGGATTGCCTTTGTAAGTTTTTTACTGAATTCATATACAGCTCCTTCACACGATTCAATTTGCTTATGAATTTCTTCCTTAATGTCTTTAATAAGTTCGTATTCTACCACAAGCTGTTGAATTAGTACATATACTTTTGATGCTATGTGGTCTACTTTTTCCAGCTTAGAAATACTAATTTCTCCCGGGTTTAACTTTTTAAGATAATCAACGGATGATTTTTCAGAATCAGGAATTTCAAAATTATTTAGAGATAATCCATTGATTATATTTTGAAAATCTTTTTCTTCTGCAATTGCCTGAGAAAAATAATCCTTTAAAAGCAAAAAGCCGGTAGTTATAAACACCACCTGATTGCCAAGATCATCATCATAGCTGTGAGGAACGGCCTTGTAGCCCAAAAAACTGAGTAGTCTGGTTATTGAATCGCCCAGTGTAGCATTTCTGATGTGCCCGAGGTGCAGCGCTTTGTTTGGATTTGCAGAAGTATGCTCAACCAAATAATCAATTGGTTTTGCTTTATTATACTTTGTTATTTTTTTAACAGGTTTTTTTAACAGGTTTTTCAGGAGCTCATCTTTTTTAACCCAGATATTCAGGTAACCATTTACAAATTCAACCCTTGATACAATTGTAGAATTTACAATCTCAGACCGTAGCCGTTCATAAATATCTTTAGGGGATTTTTTAAACTCTTTTGCAAGTTTAAACAAGATAGTTGAACTAAAATCTCCAGGCTCTGTGCCGGGCGGAATTGTAACTTCAGTTTCTGGAATAGTTGCACTGCCCTGAGTCTCCACGGGTTCCTTGATGAGTAGGTTTTTTATTGAATTGTTGATTAGATTTTTAATTTCATCCTGCACATCTTTAATTTAACGAGAGTGTATTTTTAGTCTATCATACAGTTTATTTGACTAATAAAAATCACTTATCAGGATTGTTGTTAAAGCTAGGTGTGATGAGAACCAGTTACTTAGTGCATTGCAGGCTATGAGTGTACACTAAAATAACACAGATAATTTAAATACTTGTAACACAGCATGCTTGGATCGGGTACGATTTGCTGCTGAAGGTGGCAAAAAAGCCACCATTGCAGGATGAAACCGGGGCAGGTCACAACTCACCGTGCATATCCAAAAATTAATAGCCTCTTTTGATACCCCCACTCTTACCCACAATCCATTTAAGAGTGGGGAACAAAAACTCCTGCCCCCTGCTACGCTCCATCTTTACTACAGGGGCGGACCTGCGTGTCCCCCTTTTTTTAGAGTATTATTGCAGACACAAACATGCGTATCCACCCAACACTGTTCTGATCTTTATTACAGGGGCGGGGTTCTCCCACCCTTAATATCTAATTATGTTACTGCAGGGGCGGACCCGTGTCCGCCCTCCTGTAGTGTACAGTTACTATATAACTACTATATAACTTTTTTATCTTTTTAGATATTTAAAGGTTTCTAGTTTTAGGGGGCAGAAGAACCCCGCCCCTGCAGTAGTTCTACTAAACAATAAACATGGTTTTGATTTAATAATGTGGGCAGGGGTGAGCATTTCGGAATAAATGAAAGATAAATCTAAATCTTAAGATTAGAGCCTGGTCAGCTGTAGAAATCAGCTGTGAGGGAGTAGTAGGCAAATTAAAAAGCAATACAGGCACAATATTTTAAAAACAAAAAAAAACGATCAGAAATAGCTTTGCATATTTTCTACTTTATCTTAAGAGTGTATTGTAATGGCACCAAAAAAACAAGTTAAAGCTATTGTAAAACTGAACCTGCAGGCAACAAAAGCAAATCCTGCACCCCCTGTTGGTACAGCACTGGGTCCTCATGGAATTGCTATGATGGACTTCTGTAAGCAGTATAATGACCAGACCAGAGGGATGGAGGGAATTATTCCCTGTGTTGTAACAGTTTATTCAGACAGAACATTCACTTTTGTTTTAAAAACACCACCGGCATCAGAATTGCTCAAAAAGGCTGCAGGAATACAGAAAGGAAGCAGTAAGCCCAGCATAGACAAGGTTGGCAGGGTAACAAAGGCACAGGTGATGGAGATAGTTAAAACAAAAGGGTCAGACCTTTCGGCTCACGAAGAAGATCGGGCGGTTAAGATTATTGAGGGTACTGCAAGAAGTATGGGTATACGAGTAGAGTAAGTATGAAAATAGCTTCAAGGGTTTTTCTTGTATGTGTGTGTGCTTTTTCTTTGAGTGCATGCCAGTTTAAATCAAGTCAGCCAAAAGAAGAAGATAATAATAAAAAGACTGAAGTCAGGGAGCCAAAAGAGCTTCCTTTTGATGTTTTGACCCAGAATATGTTGATTGATCCAAAAGAATCAACTGAAAGTACACAAGAGATAGAAGATATAAAGGAGCAGGTTGTGAGTCTTTTAGATTCCAGTGTCTCTGATCCAATCTTTTCTTTTAGCCATTCTCCTGTGCTGGATCAGACGTTGATCGCTGTTGGATCTGAGTCAGATAATTCTCCAGAAGATAAATACAAAAAGTTTAGAGCAATATTTTTAGCCAACAGGAGACTGGATTTAGCCAAAGTTCTTGAGTACGAAGATGAAGATGAATTCTTGATTAATCCTGTTTTTTCTGCTGATGGTATAAGCGAGATTGGATGGTTTGCATTTAATAGAGAAAGGGAGCAGACTGCTAGGAGGATCAGTGTTTACAGTATAGAAGGGAGCATGCTTACAGAATATGATATTTTACCACCTTCTGGTGTGTATATGGATCACTACGATCTGGCTGTTTTTTCTGATCAGTTCATATTTAAAACAGACAGGGTGCAGAAACCTTTTGCAAATACAGTTTTTACTAGGGCATTCAGGAATACTCTTCAGCTAAACCCGGTACCGCTGATTTTTAACTCTGATGCTTATCCACAAGTGCTCCCGGTAGGGAACCCAATACTTTTTGAAAAGTTGATTGGATATAGAGAAATATCTCAATCTGAGCAGGAGATATTTTATTTTCTAAGATCAGACAACAGATTTTATTTAATTTCTCAGATATTGTCTGACACGCCAGAGTTAAGTGTACTGAGCACCTTTGACGGAGAAAGTATATCAGGAAACTCTGAATTAGCTGTAGACAGGGGTGTGTATTTTGTGATTAATGATCTAACCGAGAAGTCAACCTTTTATTTTTTTAGAAAAACATCGGGGGATTTAATAGAAATGGATTATGATATGGAAAAGTATGGAGAAAATTTTACAATTATAAATTCTTAAAAATGAGTGATAAAACAACAGGTACAGGATATAATATTATAATAACCGTAGCCGAAAAAGAGGCTTTACAAAAAAGACTGGAGCGCTTAATAAATGTAGCAAGACCGCAGGCCACTAGGAAATTGCAGGAGGCAAGAGAGCTTGGAGATTTAAGTGAAAATCAGTTATATGACGAGGCTTTAAAGCAAATTTCAGACATTGATTCACAGATAGACCAGATAAAAGAAAAGATTGCCAATGCTCAGGTGGTGGATACCAGCCAGAAACTGGGTATAGTGTCTATGGGGGATACAATACTTGCACAATTTAAAGAATTAAATGGAAATCCGGGTGTTGAGTTTAAATTTAAAATAGTTGGCTCAATAGAGGCTGATCCTGCACAGAACAAGTTCAGCGCAGCCTCTCCTGTTGGAAAGGCAATAGTAGGGCTTAAAAAGGGGGACAATTTCTCTTACACTGTTAGCAATAAGACAATAGAGGGGGTAATCAAAGATATTATTGACGAAGAATAGGGATGCAAGGTTGCATGCTTTAAATTTAATTTCAAAAAGAGACTATTCAGAATATAGCTTAAAAACCAGGCTGGCACAGAAGGGCTTTAGCTCTGTAGATATAAATCAGGTAGTAGATTTCTTAAAAGTCAGTAACCTGTTAAACGATACTCGTTTTGCTGAGAACTTAGTCTACTCGCTAAGAATCAGGGGATATGGAGAAAGGATGATTAAGATTAAGCTAAAACAGAAAGGTATCCAGGGAGACTTAATTAATAGTATGGTTTCTGGGCAAAATGATGATAGCGGAGTAGATAAATACACAGTAATATCTGATTTAATTGATAAAAAATTAAGGCAGGGCAAGGATTTTAATAAAATTTCTGGCTTTTTGCTAAGAAGGGGTTTTTTGCTGTCTGAATTTCTACCAATCTTAAAGCAAAAAACCGAAGACCAGGAAAATTAACAAGTTTTGCAAAAAAAAACTCAGGTTCTATATATCTTAATGAAAATATCCATATGAGATTTAATTTCAACAAACTGCTAATAAGTTCTTTATTCTTATTACCTGTTTTCACAGGAGAAGAAGCCATGGCCATAGAAAATGTAAGCATACCACCCAATCCAGATTTTCTGGCTTCGAAGGTAACAGACAGAGAAGGTAAAGCACTGGAGGCTATAAATAATGCCAGAGCCAAAGACCCTTCTATTAGTAAAGACCTAGTTTTGCCAACTGAATACTGGTCTTTACCGGTTGATCAACAACTATTGTTTTTAGTAAATGACGAAAGAGTTAACAGGGGGCTCAACCCCATAAAAGGTATTGACTATACCTTACAGAATAAGATGTCTCAGCCAATGGCTGATGCGGTGCAAAACTGTGGGGTGGACTTACAGACTCCGCACATAGACAATTGCCCGGAAGGCGAAAATGGGGATAGGGGTCAAAAAGGCCCTGCCGATAGACTGGTCATGTTTCCTGGACTACATGGTCACACAAAAGCTGGTAGTTCGTATCAGGAGAATCTGGCTCTTAATTCGGCAGGTGCTCCGGGCGCTCTTTATACCTGGATATACGATGATGGGGATAATACAGGTAATACTTACACACACAGGAAGTCTTTTCTGTTTGATTTTTCAGAAAATGCCTACATAGGTATAGGGTATCATGGTGCAGGTGAGGTAGATTTATTTAATGGAGGTACACCTGTGGATACTATTAAGAATGTACAGATTGTAGAAGTAGATTTTATAGACTATCAGACGGATTTTACACCTTCTTCTAAGAAGCTTTATACACAGGTACTGAAAGCACTGGATGTGCCGGTTGAACCAGAACCAGAACCAGTTGATCCTATAGTAAATCCTGTTGATTATAACTATGATTTTGTTTTTTTTGTTAAGCAGGGAGATTATGACTATACAAGGGATGGTGATCCTGTATTTGTGATTAATAATGCAGATGGAAGAGTAATTGACTTTCAGTTTACAAATAACACAGATATTCCAATTACCGGATCTGGGAAAAATGGCATAAAGATAGGATCTTTAAATGTTGATGGCAGGCGGGATGCTCCGCATGAGCTGTTAAGTGATAATATAGGGGAAGACTCGTCGCAGCCTTTAAAAGGCAACAGAGTCAACCTGCCGGTTGTAGAGGACGGGCAGACAAAGACCATCAAGCTGGAAGTACCACCTGGATCAGAAACAGGACCAGACTATATATGTCTTGGTATTGTGCAGGAAGGGGTACAGTGGTTTAAAAAAAACGAATTATGTTTTTGGGTATATAATTTAAAAGATTTAACAGATACGAATGACCTGGTTATTAATGATTTGTCAGAGTATAGTTATGAATGGGTGCAGACAGAGAAAAAGAACTTTACAGTCAAGCAGGGTGAGTCTGTTAAGGGGACTGTTAAGCTAAAAAATACAGGAACAGCTACTTGGTATCCCGGTCTTTTTAATCTGGGTACCGTTAATCCGGTTGATTCTTTTTCTAATCTTTATCACAGTAGCTGGTTTCCGGGAGGAAACAGAAACAGGGTTATTCTTCCACGCAAGGTCAAGCCAGGTGAAACAGTGGAGGTAGATATCAATCTACAGGGAGAGCAGCTGGGTCCTCAGAGAGTATTTTTTCAGGGCATAGTAGAAACTGCCGGGTGGATAAAAGAAGATAAAAATAGATCTATGTACCTGGGAGCCTTGGTGACAAATCAGGATGGCACAATACCTAAGTATACTTTAGACCAGAATCCTTCTGCCTATAACTACGAAGGGGTTGATCAGTCAGATTTTAGTAATGAGGGTACTATTGGAGATAAGCTTGCATTCTGGTTTGAAATAAAAAATACAGGAACAGCTCCATTTGTAAAAGGATACACCAGAATGGGCTCAAGTGGAGAGTGCTTTGATCCGGTCAAGCTTGGGGGTCCATATGAACTTACAACTGTTAATGGAGTTGTTAAAAATGGCTGTAATGGGGTCAGGCTGATAGACACTTCCAGTAGATTTGCTGATTCTACAGAAGATACAAAGTGGCTGCAGGATGGAGCAGGAAGGTACAACAGGATAGATATGATGAATGAACCAATTGTGTGGTCTGGAGAGGTTGCAAGATTTGAAGGAGATTTTTATTTATCAGAAGAAGTGTTGAATAATTTTCCTTCTAGGGTGCAGGATGATACTTTTGTTGCTCAATTTTTTACTCCTGTAATGGAGCATATTACTTGGATGAAAGATATGGGTGTTCATCTGGGGGTAAGGGTGGCCTGAGGTGGACTCGTGTGTCCGCCCTTCTGCTAAAACAGTGCTGGCAGAGTTATACTGAGTAGTAAAAGCACCCCACGCCCCTCTACACTTCAGCCTCTTTTGTTTGTTGTTTAAAAGTCTTTTTAATTAGAATCTTACCTTATTGAATATATATTGATTACTTAATCTATAAATTGTGTGTAGATTTTTTAAAACCAAGATTCTTGATTGCTCTGGTGCTGGTGGGGAGGTGAAGTTTATGAACATTTTCTATTTTTATCTATTTATTTAAGCGTACAGAAAATAAGAGCAGAATCCTTGACAATAAGCTTCTGAATATTAGTCATATTTTTGGACAGTGTTCATTCAGTTGAACAGTATTCAATTAAGTCAAAAATATGAATGAGCAAACTAATCAAAATAATACCAATAATACCAAAGAAGTGTCAAATTTTTTTGTAAAATGGACTAGATTTTTTGTAGATAAGTAGCGACTGACCATCATACTTATTGCAACCATTACACTGGCTGGATCTTTTGGTGTTGCATCTAATCAGAGGCAGGATTTTCCAACTATTCCAACAAATTTTATACAGGTTACCTTAACCTACCCGGGTGCATCTTCTGTTGATGTAGAACAGCAGGTTGTAATACCGGTTGAGCAGGTTTTAAAAGATGTTGATCATGTAGAGAAAATAAGATCTAACGCATCAGATAATTTTGCGGCACTGTTTATAGAGATGGGTATTTTTGATACAGGTGATCTAACTGATGCTGCTGATAAAATGACAGCAGAAATAAACAAAGTTAATTTACCTTCAGATGTTGATTTTAATGTTGAGTCTATAGAAGCAGGTGGGCCTACAATAGCTGTTGGGCTGGTGTCTGATGAAAATAGAACAAACAAGGAGCTTTTGCAGATAGCTTCGGATATAAAGGCAGATATAGAGGCATCTTCTAATGAAATCAGTCATGTAGATATTGCTCCGGACGATAGCTTTAAGGTTAACATAGTCCTGGATCAGCAGATGTTAACACAGAACCAGCTGAGCCATAGTGCAGTTTCAAGTACAATTCAGTCTTATATATCTTCTCTTCCTAGTGGAAGTATAAAAACAGAGGAGGGTGTGGATGAATCCATTAATATAAATGCACCTGCCCAGAATATTGAGGATATAGAGAATATTTTAATAGGCGGAGTAAGGCTTAATGACATTGCTCAGATTGAAAGAATACCCGTAAATTCAGAAAATATAACATTTGCAGGCTTCTTGGAAGATGGAAAAGGGGTTGCAAAAGAGTCTGTATATATGGAGATTTATAAAACAGACCAAGGTGATTCAATTAATATTTCTAATGCAGTGCTAGATACCATAGATAGTCTGAAAAAAGCAGGAGATATTCCAGACGATGTAAGAGCTGTTACTTTATTTGATTCGGCACCAAGTGTTGAAAAACAGATCACTGATTTACTGGGAAGTGCTTCTCTGGGTCTGGTACTGATTTTGGTTGTACTCCTTTTCTTTATCAATTTCAGGGCAGCTGTTGTTGTTGCCACGATTCTACCTCTGGCTTTTCTGGCTACACTTTTTACGCTGTATGTTATTGGCTTTACTATTAATATTCTAACTCTTTTTGCCATGATTCTCTCTCTGGGAATTTTAGTAGATAATGCAATTGTTATTACAGAAGGAATTGTTTTTGAGCTGGAAAAAGGCGTTTCCAAAAGAGAGGCAACCCTCAGGGCACTTAAAAACCTTGGGCCAGCCGTTACCACAGCAACAGCCACAACTTTGGTTGTATTTATTCCTTTTGCCAGTGTTGGCGGCATAATGGGAGAATTTATTAAGTATATTCCTTATACCATAATCATTATGCTGATAATATCTTACTTTCTGGCTATTTCTATAACTCCATTATTTGGAAAATGGCTTTTAAAAGAAGAGGAGGGTGGCAAAAAGATGGAAAGCTGGCATAAATATCTGGTATTTCCTTTAGTAGTAAAATATGGACAAAAAGGTATAGATGATATTGCAAATGGGTACAAAAAATTAATTTACAGAGTACATAAACACATTATACCAAAAACTGTTACTTTGGTGCTGTCAATAATTTTAATTTTTGGGAGGCTTTTTAGTGTTGGACAACTCAAGGGAGAGCAGATGCCCTCGGTGGATAGTTCTTTGCTGCTTGTTACTTTTGAATTCCCAACCGGTACTACTTTTGAAACCAGAAAAGAAGTTGTATCAAAAGCTCAGGAAGAAATTGTGGATATACCATTTTTCCAGACATCTCTAAATTTTCCAACCGGAGAAATATACATTACCATAGAAGAACCCACAGAAAGAAGAGGGGAAGACCTAGATGGTTTTGATGTTGCAGAACAGCTGGATAAAGATTTACAGGGTATAGCACAAGAGTATGAAGGAGTAAGGATAAATGCTGGTCTGGCTGGTTATGGTCCTCCTGCAAGTGAATATGATGTTACTTTGGAAATAAAAGATAATGATCTTTTAGACTTGGAGAGGGTTTCGGGTGAAATTAATGAATTTGCTGAAAGTAGAAATGATATAGAAAGAGTGATAAACGGATACACCGACAGACTGGTATCTTCTGTAGAAGTTGATTTTATTGATCAGGCTTTAAGTGATAGAGGTATAAGTAATTTGCAGGCTGCAGGTGCCATAAGGTCTGTTTTTTCCAGCGAAGAGCTGGGGAGAGTTACCGTCAGGGATGATGGCGTTTCGGACAGGGTGTATATTGAATTTTCAGATGAGGCTAAGAATTCTTTAGAAGATTTAAGGATGCTGCCAGTTGCGCCTAGGACAGTTTTGTCTGATATTGCAGAAATTGACTAGGTAGAAAAACTTAATTCTATAATCAGGCTTGAAGGGTGGAGGGCTATACAGATAGACTTTGCCTTAAAGGAAGATGCTGACTCTGTTGAATTTCAGGGGCAATTAGAGGAGTTTTTGGGGTTCAAAAGAGAGAACGGAGCCTTACAGATAGACAATAATGGCAGGGTTAGTGAGCTGGGACTGGATGGGGGAGCAGATAGTATTTCTTTTGGTGGATTTCAGGCGGATGTCTAGGGGGACCAATGATGATTTAATACTGGTTTCACTTTTAGCAATGATTGCTGTTTATATTATTCTAATTAATCAGTTTAATTCATATGTAAAACCTGCACTTATTATGCTTGTAGTAGTTACTGCATTTTCTGGCGTTTTCCCTGGTCTGTTTATATTTGACGAGTCAATAAATCTGGTGTCAGGGTTGGGTATAGTTGCCTTGATTGGTATTGCGGTTAACGATGCCATTGTATTTATTGATACACTGCAAAAGAAAAGAAAAGAAGAACCAGAAGCGGAGCTTAGCGAAATTCTGGCAGAGACTGGAAGATTAAGATTTAAGCCTATTCTGTCTACAACTCTTACCACAATTCTGGGTATACTGCCTTTAGCCATAACAGACCCATTCTGGAGGGGGCTTGGGATAAGCCTTATATTTGGGCTAATATTTTCTACTGTTGCTACTCTTGTAATCATGCCAACAGTGTACAAGGCTTTTGTGTGGTTTTGGGCTAATGCTGTATTAAAACCTGCCGATAAGGTATTCAAAAAGGATTTTTCACAAAAATATAAAATGACCACCCTTGGTTCAGAGGGTAAGCAGGGTCGTTAAAATTGTAGTACAGTGTGTCTACTGTGCCTCATATCCAAATTTTATACCTCCCGTCAGAGACGCAAAATATTGCGTCTCTGTTATTTTTATAAGCAAGAGTGAGCTGTAAAAGAATAATTTTACACCCTATCTAACCACAAACCCTGATTTATTTTTAGAATTCACCACTTTCACAGATCGTGTAATCAAGAATAATCTTGTAATACAGATATCCCATTGCTTTATGATTATACTAAATATACTATAATAGGTAGAAAAGCAGGTTATTCCAAGAGTAGTAAAAGATGGTTCATATATCGGAGAGAGAGCAGTTTATAGGGGACTATGCTAGGAGAGGAACAAGAGCTGAGCAACCCTCTGCCCTAACGGAAAGATTACATGCGAGGTTTATGAACCACTTTTTTGCGTTGCTAGTTTATAACAAATTACGCAAATCCGGATGGAGTGTAAAAGAGTGCTTCGATTTTCTTGCAATGGGTAAAGACCCAGAAACAGAGAAACTGCACAGTGTCCGCGAAGAGATGGGTATTCCAAAGATGGTCCCTCTGGGGGGTTATAGTTGCATTTATTGATACAGTAAAAAAGGATAGGGATGTTAGTCTGCAAGAGCGGTATGAAGAGTTTTTGCGTTACTCGGTTCCAAATAGAGAGGTTAGAAGAAAACTATCTGAGGAGCATGATGTAAAACCCAGAGAGCTTGATGGGATTATCAGGAATCAGTCGGGAGAGCAGAACCGTTCTCTTGTTGAACTGGTGAGCAATGCAATTGATTACTCAGAAGAGGGTGGAGCTGTAGATGTTGAGCTACAGGAAAGTGGTTTTACAGTAAAAGATAGTGGCAAGGGTATGAGTCCTAAGCAGATTTTTGAGCGTCTGCTTATCCCTAAGTCTTCTGGCTCGGCAGCTGAGGAGGATAATACAATTGGGCGGTTTGGTATGGGGTTCTATACAGCGCTATCGCACCTGTAAAACGAGGGGGATACTCTGATTGTTTATACTCATAATGGAACTGCTGGATATGAGATACATTTTGTGCTTCAGGATGGAGAGATAAAGGTATTCACAAGAGAAAACAATGACCTTGAGCAGGGGACGACTGTTGCTTTGAATGTGCAGGAGTTTAACAGAGCAGATGCAGATTGGATTGTTAAGGATTATATGCGATACAACCGAAATGCTGAAGTAAGGCTTGGTGGTGAGAGTGTTGGTGTGGCTGATAGTATGAAAGCGGTAGAGGTTGAGTTTAACGAAGGCGGCAAGAATGCGCTACTTTACCGCAACCGTGAAGAAGGAAACACTGAACCATGCGAGGTAACTGTTTGTGTGCACGGTGTAAAGATAGAAGGGATTCTGGTAGAAGGAGAGAATCTTCCTGCCGAGGTGGTTCTTGATCTATCAAGAGTTATTGGCTTGGCAGAGAACCGTGGAGAGATAGCTGTTGATAGTAAAGCAGTTGAGGCTGTGAAACAGTTAACTGAAGTTGTTACAGCGCAGGAAAACCCGATACCTCTTTTTAATGCACTTTACCCACTGGTAGCAAAACTACAAAAGCGCGAAAGAACACGGCTAAAAGAGAATAATATGGTTGAGCTACTGCAGAGTAGTGCCCGTGAATTTTTCCCAGACAGTAAAACACTTGTTCCTAACGCTCCAGAATTTCAGATGCTTGCTATAGAAGATGCAGTGTATGTACACCCCGGACTTCACAGGGTAAACTATCTTGAGCTCCCTGGTGTTGAGCGGTGCAGTGGTTTTCAGTCAGAAACTCACACTGTTTACCTGGTTGATTTGGTATAGGGTGCCTCAGATGTTGTGCTTGAAGCTCCAGATCACAAAGTCTTTTTACTTGATAGGGCAGTTTATGAGAGACACAAATCAACTCCAACCCTTCTTGATCTTTACCTGAATTTGGGCAGGCGGGAGAAGGTGGGGAGTTTTGTGCCATATATTGAGCGGAGACGCGCTGAGACTGGGGAGCAGACTGTTACAGATACCACTGCTCCTGAACTGCAAGGAGTTTCTGTAGCGGCAGGTGGTGAGCAAGCTACCGATGTTACAGGAGAAAAAAACAAAAGTAACCGAAACTGAAAAACAAGAAGGCTGGGTTTTACCGGAAAGTCTTCTGGTAGAGCATTATAGAATGTTTCAGAAAGCTGCGAATCTATCCCCCATAGGATATGGAGAACTGCTTTCAGTTAGTGAAATATGGGCCGTCTATAGACCAGATGATTGGGGTATTCCCGATTATCTGTGGGGAAGGTCTGATTACCATAGTGTTCCAGCCGAAGAGATGGATGAAGGTGCGGAATTAAGGATGCAGAGCTTAAGAGCATTCTATGCATTTTTTCGGAAGAGACTTTTGTTGAATTTGCGAAGTATACCAAAGAAGAAAGAAGGAAGCAATTTATTGCCCGAATGAAGCAACTTCTCCCCAGTATTTATGGTCTTTTTAAGCCAACCATAAGATATAACCAGGAAACCAAGGAGAAAGAAATTGATAAATCAAGCGAAGAAAGGGTAAGTAGATCACTGGCATTTATTGAAGATAATAAGAGAGTTGATATAAAGAAGGTTTTTGAGAATGATTTTATTAATAATAATTTTAACTGGGCAATTGAGTTCTTTTTAGGTTATCTTGAACACATAGACAGGCTTAGAAGTGTGCATCCAGAGAATAGACCGGTTTTTGAGCTAGTCTTTTCCCATCAGAGAAGGCTCGGCATAACCGGCGATCGCTACAGTAACTACGAGGATAAACTGGCAGATCTTAGGAGAAACTGCACTCGCGATTTCCCTTTCACCAGGCAGTTTTGTGAAGAGGCTTTACGCCCGGCGCTTAATTCACCATTTATTAACGCAGGAGACCTCTTTGCGCAACTGGGTTTTGTTGGTGAAAAAATAACAGAGTTTAAAGAGACTATACATAGGGTCAGATTAATGGAACAGGTAGTAGCTGAGCTAAATACAAAAGGTTTTACAGGTGATATTGGTATTAGAGATCTTTATGACAGTTCAGATTTAAGCGGAAAAGCCAAAGAGATACTCATTATGATGAGTCATGAGAAAGACGATAAGGAAAGAGGAAAGAGTAAGCATGGAAGAGGTGATAAAGGGTTAGCAATGCATGGCGGGAGAGAAAAACTGATCTCATATAGTGAAATAGTCTATGATCTGGAGCATCAGAAGAGAAAACTTGCTAGTATGAAGAGAGAGGTTGAAGGGGCTGAAGGTTTTAAAAGTGGTGTCGGGCAGTTTGGAAGCAATTTAAGCAGATTTCTGCAGATGCCAGAGCTAAGGAGTTTGGAGGGGCAGATGCTGCCAAACCAGATGAGTCTGTTTTCCTGTGTTGAGTTCAAGAGAGAGAAAAAGCATCGAAAATATGAGTATGAGCAAGTATTCCTGACTAACCCTGTATATTGTGGGAGCCAGGAGTTCTCTGATAAGCGTTTGCAGATAATTAACGATACAATAAAGAGGCATTTTTGTATTGATATACAGCAATATAACCAAAGGAAACGCCTTGAATTATACTTACAACGAACCTGGAAAGCGCTGGGATTGTCGGATGAAACTTTTGCACGAATCAATGATGTACTGGTAATAGCTGGAGAAAGAGATTTGCATGAAGTGGTTTATAATGAAGATTATATGCAGGAAGTGGTTGCCCAGCTGGGTGATCTATACACTCCAATAATAGTAGTAGACTACCTTGAATTTTTTGGTGGAATTGCGAAAAACAATACTGAAGGGCTACTGGGAGATCTGAATGCCAAGGCGCTTTCACTCTGGAAGCATCTTGTAAAACTTTCACCCGAAGAATACGAACGCGTAAAGAGTCATGCAAGAATGCGACCCAACTATGGTGCTGAAGATTACTACTATTTCAGATCTCTTGATGTACCACCTCGGGATATTCCCCGCGAAATACGAGCATATGTTCTTTATATGAGAACACCCAATCCAGAACTTCTAAACTACAAGCCTGACGATCATTACGATATATCTCTTGACGAGTATGGAGGTAAGTCTCAGTTATCAGATCTATCTGTTGCAAAGTCAGGTAATCAGAGAAGATTTATGGGATTCAACGGAACTCCCAAAGAGCTACAGCAGTTAGTTGAGCAGGAGAGCGATGGTAAGGATACTGAAATTGTCAGGCGAGAGATTATACACGCTATGAGCTATCTATCTGTTAATGATGGCTATCTGTTTATCCGTGAGTTAATCAGCAACAGTATTGATGCTATTAAGAAAACAACAGAGTCAGAGGTGAGCAAGAAAGAAGGAGACTTCTCTTTGCAGGACTGGGTAAAAAGCGCAAAGATGCTGCTAAAAAGCCTCAGAAGGCGAAACAGAGATGACCCGGAGGTTAACCGGACTGTTCATATTGAACACTTTATGCAAGCAAGAGAAGATGAGCAAGATAGGTTGATTGTTGTTGCACAAGATGGTGTAGGTATGACCTTCCGGGAAGTTATTAACTATCTTTTAGTGCGGGGAGAGCGCAGTAGTTCTGAGAAAGGAAAGTTTGGGCAGAAGTTTTTTACAGTTCTCCAGGGCGCAGAAGAGGTGTTTGTTAAAACAGGGGTTGGTGATGGTCAGGTGACTTACTGTAAACTTGTACCACAGTACGACGAGCATGATCAGATAGTTGATGTGTTAGTTGAGTACGACATAAGAAATGAAGCAGATTTCAAGGGTACTGTGATCCAGAAAGTAGTTAAAAGTGATTTCCCGGAGATGGAGGCGGCGCTACTGAAGGACGCCACAATAACTTACGGTGGGCTAGTTGATGGAAACCTTGTTAGGATTGATTATGGAGGTGAACAGATTAACCAGCCACAAGGGGTTCTTGCTCAAAGAAACCTGCCTGATTTTGGAGAACTGAAAATATACGATGCATCAGAGGATGCAGTGACACAGAACGGTATATTTGTTCGTGATCTTGGACCAGAGTACTTTCTGGGTGTTCCGACTCATGTACAGAAGGCACTTACAGATCACGGTATTGTTATTGATTTACCAACCGGAATTGAACTTATAGTTTCGGGGAACGATATAGCAGGACCAGTTAAGGAAAAAGTTTTTTCACTACTACAAGATGCGATACCAGTTTTGGCTATGCAAAGCTATCTACGGCTTTTTGCAAAAGGGGCGATAAACCTGGATAGTTTGCCATATGACTTTTTTTCACAGGGAGAAGAACAGCTTATCTTTTATAAGACAAAAAATTGACAAAGCAGTTCAGGATGATGCAGATCGCATCAGCAGAGGTGAGACGATAAAAAACTACGACAGATACTTTGATGAAAATAACTTTGTACAGCTACTTACCCTTATCCCTGGAATAAGCGTAGGTGATGAAGTTCTATCTTTACTGGAGATTGCCGAAAGAACAGCTTTAGGAGAGGAGCTTGACCTGCCGCCTAGAATTGAATGGATGATTAACCAAGCAAAAGACCATCGTGAGCGGATTGAAAGACAAGAAGCAGCCTTTAGGGAAGAAGGGAAGAGAGAGGTTAGGGACTTTTTTGTTCAGGGTGTAGATAAAGAACAGCTGGGTGTTTATTATGTACTGGATATTGCAACAAAACTCCTGTGTTCAATTATGGGTAGTGATGACATCCAGATATCCTACTATCTGAAACCCGATGGATCGATGGCACATGCCGCAAGGGTGACATATACAGAGGGTGACGAGACCAAAGAACTGAAATTGATTGGGTGGAATCTTCTAGCTACAGATACACTAGACTATATTGAGGCAGTGCTTAAGAAACAGAATCCAACTGCACACCAGCGACATGAGTTCTGGGATACAGTTCCACATGAGCTAAGGCATATCTTAGAAGGCTCAGGGCAATGGACGCACAACAGTGGTTTCTATCAGGGGCAACTGGAGCTGGTAAGAGGCTTGCTTATGAAGCCAGATTTTACTATTGAAGGCTTTGAGGAAACACTACAGAGACAAGGATGGAGTGATAGAAGAGTTTCAGTAGATGAGCTTCTGGAGTTGATGGGACAGGTGTAAGTAGAGTAAGAATAAAGACTTTCTGCACCCCTAGACATAATGGTTGCAACACCACCACACCGTAGTATAAGTTTTTTCACCCAACACTCCCCTCCATCTCCATATCAATAAGCTTTACAAGCTCTAGGGCAAACTCCAAGGGTAATTTTTTTATAACAGGATCAATAAATCCTCTAACAATCATACTTATTGCAATGTCTTCCGGGATACCTCTGGCTGTTAAATAAAAAATCTTTTCCTGATCAATTTTACTCACACTTGCTTCGTGCTGAATTTTACTTGTAGAGTTGGAACATACATTTACCGGATATGTATAAGCTTTACTTTTACTGTCTGCTATTATACCATCGCAATTTATGTTACTTTGGGCATTTTGAGCTGTTGGTTTAATATCAATTTTACCCAGGTAAGTAGTATTTCCGCCATCTTTGACAATAGACTTTGACACAACTCTGGAAGTTGTATTTTTACCAATGTGAATCATTTTGGTTCCAGTGTGCTGAGTCTGATTTTCTCCAGCCATTGCCAGGGAAATAATTTCTCCGTGTGCATTATCCCCAGCCAGCACGCAACTTGGGTACTTCATGGTTACTTTTGAGCCAATATTCCCATCTATCCACTCCATTTTTGCGGATTTCTGCACAAGAGCTCTCTTGGTAACAAGATTATAAATATTATCTGCCCAGTTCTGGATTGTTGTATACTGGACTCTTGAATTTTTTTCGCAAAATACTTCTACAACAGCAGCGTGCAGGCTTTGAGATGAAAAATTGGGAGCAGTACATCCTTCTATGTATTCAACTTCTGCTCCTTCTTCTGCTATTATTAGGGTCCTTTCAAACTGTCCAAACTTTTCTGTATTAATTCTAAAATAAGCCTGAAGAGGCATTGATACTTTTACACCCTTTGGGACAAAAACAAAACTGCCCCCACTGAAAAATACACTATTGAGAGCCGCAAATTTATTATCTGATGGTGGTATTAGTTTGCTGAAATATTTTTTTACAATTTCTGGATGTTTCTTGATTGCTGAATCTGTATCCATGAAAATTACACCCTGGTCTTCTATTATCTTTTTGGCTTTTGCCAAAACAACATCACTGTCAAACTGAACCTCTACACCACTAAAATATTTTTTTTCTGCTTCTGGAATTCCAAGCCTGTCAAAAGTTTCTTTTACTTTTTCAGGGAGCTCATCCCATTCTTCTGCCCTGGTTTTTTGGGGTTTGCTGTAGTAAACCAGTTGTTCATAGTCTATCTCGGATAAATCTGCTCCCCACTCCGGGGTTGGCATTTTATTAAAAATTTCAAGAGATTTTAGCCTGAAATCCAGCACCCATTCTGGCTCCTCTTTGATTTTGCTCATTTCAACAACTAAATCTGGAGAGATTTTTCCTTTGACTACTCTTAAGGCAGTCTGGTTAACCGAAAATCCATACTTTGTGTAATCTCTATGAACTGTTTGCACCTGCTAATGTTAACTTAAAAGATTTTGTATAATTGTGGAGTTGTAAACAACAATTCTATCTAGAAATTAAAAAAGGTCTAAGTGCAAAACACTGGAGCGTTGTTTTGCAACAATACAGATGCTAAAATAGAACTGTTAAATACCAAAAATATGGTAGTTGAATTTATAGTAGATCAAGATTATGGGGTAGAAGGCAGTCAGGTAAGTGGTATGGAGCTACTTAAACTGATAAAAATACGGTCATCAAGTAATTTTATAATGCAACAGCTCATTAAAGATGGTAGATCCAGTCTGGAAGCTCGTAGCGCTGTATTTCCATTTGTGACATACAGAGAAAGTGGTGAATCGGAACAGATAGAAATAGTTGTCAATGAAGGACTGAATAGTATATCAGAAGAGACTATAAAAAAGTATGAACACTTGCTAGGTTATATAAATTACCCAATATCCAGAGAAGCAGAGGAATATCTTGCACAAACTACAGAAGAAGCTGTAGAGCGTGGCTCACATAGTACAATATTAATTGAATTTATACTTGGAAGCGGAATAAGGGGGGATGTATCTTCTGAGCTAAGAACCAGAGAGAAGGGTGTTTATTTTGAGCTTACAGAGCCATTGCGTATTGCCTACAAAGAGGAGGTTGTAGATACCAATGATATATTTGATCTTTTGTTTGGTCTTGATGATGGGTACATTTCTGGTATGCACCTTTTTGCCACAATAGGGCTGGGGGGGAATGTTTGAGTTTAATCTGCAGGACTCATCTGATGACTTAGATGAACTTTTCTTTCAATCATTTGAGAATGTGAGTTTACGGCAAAATATACTACCTAAAAATTCAATCCCTAAATCTGGCAATAAATCTACTGAGCAGATAGACAGGCTTTTTTCTGTGGCACTTAAGGCTTACAAAATGAACAAAGGTCTACTGGTTGATAGATAGAAAGCAAGGTTATCAGTTAAATGAAATCAGTATTTTTACTCGCCAAATATTTTTGTGATTTTGTATATTAAAAAACCAGAGCAACAAAGAGAATCCTCCATAAAGCCTGCAACACAATCAGCTCCTGTAAGAGTACCTGGAAGGAATCGGTAGATGTACTGTGGGTAACAAGGTAAATTTTAAAGTGTGTGTACTATTTGAAAAATCATTTTTAAATGTTTGAGTTTTATTAGTGAGTTTAGAAACTGGTATTTTATCTGAAGAACAAAAACAGGCGCTTGATATTATAAAAAAAGGGGGGAATATATTTATTACAGGAGGGGCAGGGACGGGTAAATCATTTTTATTAAATTATTTAAAGCAGGAGTTTGATAAAAAACTGCATGTTACTGCATCTACAGGAATAGCCGCTGTAAATGTTGGGGGTACCACCCTTCACTCATGGGCATCTCTTGGGATTGGAAAGTCTGATCCGTCCAGCATTGCAAACCGTATAAAAAGGAACTTTGCTGTTTCTCAGCGGGTAAGGTTTGCACAAATGGTGGCCATTGACGAAGTTTCTATGATTTCAGCTGAACTTTTGGATAAACTGGACCAGGTATTAAAAATTGTAAGACAAAACAACTATCCTTTTGGGGGTATACAACTGGTATTATTTGGAGATTTTTTGCAATTACCACCTGTTTTTAAAGGTAACACCAGTGAAGGTTTTTTTGAGGAGCTAAATGAGTACTCGTTTGAATCCAGATCATGGGCAGAGGCTCAGGTGAATTCTGTAGCTTTAAAATACATGCACAGGCAGAAAGACAGTACATTCATAAATCTACTAAATAATTTAAGAGTCGGGAAGCTGAACTCGGGGGACATAGATATATTAAATTCTAGAACTAAAGCAAAAATTGATATAGATTTAAAGCCAACAATTTTAACAACCCACAACTTTCAGGCAGATATTGTAAATAAAACAGAGCTTGAGAAAATTAAAGCTAGGACGCTTGTTTTTAAGGCTAGGCAGGAGGGCGAGGAAGGTTTTCTGAGCTTTTTAAAAAAGAGCATAATGGTTCCGCTTGAGTTAAGATTAAAAGCAGGGGCACAGGTTATAATGCTTAAAAATACTTATCAGGATTTAGGTATCATTAATGGTTCCAGGGGGGAGATAGTGAGTTTTGAGTCTGATAGTTCTTTTCCTGTGGTTAAATTTTTAAATGGGCAGACGATAACTGTCTCTCCTGAAGAATGGAGGTATGAAGAATTAGATAATTACGGCAGAAATCAGACAAAGGCTTTAATAAAGCAAATTCCATTAAGACTTGCATATGCAATTACTGTACATAAATCTCAAGGGATGACACTTGAGGCAATTGAATGTGATCTTGGCAGGTCTTTTAGCGAAGGGCAGGTTTATGTTGCACTTTCCAGGTCTAAGACAATTGAGGGGGTGTTTTTGAAAAGTTTTGACCATGGTCTGGTTAAAGTAAACCAGAAAGCCTTGAGTTTTTATGAACATCGGAGTTTAATATAAGATAATATTGCTTGATTAAGTAGGATATATAAATTCTGATCCGTGCCTGTCCCCGAAGACAGTGCTGCACTTTCTGATCTTATGAGAAGCCTACAGGATTCAGTATTTGGCTTATCTGAACCGCCATTAGTATCTTATTTTAAATATGAAGAAAGCACTGGAGATTATAGTTTTGACACAACAGTATTGGAATTTTTTGATTATAATGAATTATATGACAGTCTTAATAAAGATGAAAAGCAGGAATATGATGATTTGCTGGCTTTGGAAGAAAGAATTCAAGAAAGATTTGGTGAACTGTATGAAGAGTTACCTGAATCAGAAAAAGCAGACATTGCAAAGATTATGGAAATTGAGGAACAGGATGGAGAGGAGTTTTTGGAAGACATAAACTCTTAATACCTGCTTCTTATTCACCAAATTATACAAATCAATTAGAATGATCATGATTTGCCAAATATTGTACCAGTACCTCAGGACTTTGAAACTGAGCTAAACATATTGTCTGCAGGCTTTTATGATAGCTCAAGTCTGCAGCAGATTTGTTTAAACCTGCAAAAAGATGAATTTTTTAATGCTTTTGCGGTTTTATTCTTTGAAATTTATCAAAAATGTTTTGATTCTGCTGTTCCGGTCAATGAAGCTACGCTCAGGGCTCAGCTGAAGAAGCTGGAAAGACATGGTCAGGATACTGAAGAATTTTTGTATAAAATAATTGCCTGTGAGCCTCAGGTGTATTCTCTGGAATACTTTATACAGGATTTAAAAGAAAAAGCTTCCAAGAGGCATCTTTTGAATGCATCCAAAAGAATTGCAAATCTTTCTATGTCTACAATTGATCTGAATGAAGTGCTGGATGAAACAGAAAAACTTATTTTTGAGATCACCCAGAAATCTGCCAGAAAGACTTTTCTTAAAATATCTGATGTTCTTACCAGCAGTTTTGACAGAATAGAAAAACTTGCAGAAACTGGATCCGGGCTCAGGGGCATACCAACTGGTTTTAATGATCTGGACAGGTGTTTGTCTGGGCTACAAAATGGGGATTTTATAATTATTGCAGCAAGACCTTCTGTGGGTAAATCTTCGCTGGGTTTTTCTCTTGGGAGGTATGCTTCGGTAGAGAAAAATTATTCCGTAGGTATTTTTTCTCTGGAGATGTCTGCCGACCAGATATCTGATAGATTTTTGAGTATTGAGGGGGAAATTGATCTTGCAAGGATAAGGAGTGGTCAATTAAGGGATGAGGATTATGCAAATCTGGCAGAGGCAATTGGTAAATTATCCGAAGCCAAAATTTATATAGAAGATTCTTCTATGTCGGGTATCTTAGACATAAAGGCAAAGGCTCGCAGGGCCAAGTCTGAGCATAGTCTGGATTTGATTATCATTGATTACCTTCAGCTGATAGAAGGAAACAAGGGAAAGGAGAATCGTGCCCAGGAGGTTTCGGATATTTCAAGACAACTCAAAAGCCTTGCAAGAGAGCTCAATGTTCCTGTTATAGCTTTGTCACAGCTTTCCAGAGCAGTTGAAAGCAGACCAAATAAAAAACCAATCCTTTCAGATTTAAGAGAATCCGGATCAATTGAGCAGGATGCAGATGTGGTAATGTTTATTCACAGGGCAGATCTGTATTCACAGATGGAAGACCCGGAGGCTGCTGGCAGTGCAGAGATTATTGTAGCAAAACACAGAAATGGACCAACGGGTGTGTTTAAGCTTGGGTGGGTTGCCGAATTTGCAACATTTAAGGATATTTCTCAGTAAAGATTGTGTTATAATATACTTCTTACCCAATCTTGCCAACTCTTTCTTCTATTTCTCTTTCAATAGTCTGTCTGTCTACACCATATTTCAGCTTACTCATCTGCTTAATCAGCTCTCCAAGCTGTTCACTGGAATCTGCCTGAATCGGGATTGTTCCAAAAGAAAAAGGCTTACTCTGTGTTCCACCAACCATTAATTTTGCAAATACGCTTCTGTTAGGCAGGTTGGCAACATCGTTTTTGTCAAAGTATCCAGGAAATAGCTCTGCTATTTTTTCTGCATCTTCCACACCAACACGCATAGCCAGAATAGATCCAACATTTCCAAAAACAGCAGACAGGATTTTTTCGTCAATCTGCTTGGTGTACTGATGAGCAATTGTTAAAGACAGCCTGTACTTACGAGCTTCTGACAAAATGGCAGAAAAGGAATCTGAGGCAAAGTTCTGGAACTCATCAACATATAAAAAATGAGGCTTCCATGGCTTGGGCTTGCTGACTCTTTTAAAAGCACCCGCCAGAAGTTTTGCCACAACAATCATACCTACAAGACTCATGCTAAACTCTCCAAGCCTTCCTTTATTTAAATTACAAAGCAGAATTTTGCCTTCATCCATGACTTCTTCAAAATCAAAGGCTGATCTTGACTGTCCAATAATGTTTCTCATAAGCGGAGAAGATATAAATCTACCAAACTTAGACAAGACCCATGGGATAAGTTCACCTTTCATGTTTCCGGATGTCTTTTTAACTTCTACTGTCCAGAACTGTTTAACTAGGAAGTTTTTGATACTTTTAGAAACCTGATCCTGAAATGCATCATCAGCAATAAGTCTTGGCATTTCAACCAGCGTTCTTGGCTCTTCAGATGATTCATCCTCCATTAGGGCAATAAGACCATTTCTTGTCCAGTGTTCAAACATAGGACCCATGCTTTGAGAGTCAAAAAGTTTTCCCAAAATAGCTAAAAATTCCTGAACATTGTGGTCTTTTTCCTGTTCTGTTGACCACTCAAAAATATTCAGCCCCATTGGATAATCTATATCTGCAGGATCAAAATAAATCACATCATCTATTCTTTCTTTTGGGATGTAAGTTAAAATATCCTGCACATCTTCTCCGTGTGGATCCAAGTAGGTTATTCCATATCCAGCTTTAATATCGGAAACCATCATCTGCTTTAAGAGCGTTGATTTACCTGTACCAGTCTGACCAATTACATATACATGCCTGAATCTGTCTTCCAGACCAATTGTTATGTCTTTTTCCTGACCCCTGAATATACTTTTCCCGATCAGGGTTCCGCCAGGGTCCATACCCAAGGGTGGAATTGCCCCTTTACTGGGTAGCCACTTAATATCTGGCGTAGTAATAAACTTATTGGGCAGGTGAAACATGGTTGCAAGCTCTTCTGAGTTTAAAATGGATGTATTATTTAAATTATGGTTACGCATAACCATATCTGATATTAACCTAAAGCTTGTTTCTTTAGTTTTTTTAAGCCTATTGAATTCCGGATGAGCAAATTGTGCAAAAATACCTTCTATATTTTCCAGTTTTGATTTGGCATCAATTTCGTTGTCAGATATTATTGCAAATCTTACTGCAGAGGAGAACCCAAATTTGGAAGATTTTTCGCTAATTGCTTTTATCCTTTCTTCGTCCAAGGGTGTAAGTCTTTGTTTTTCCTGTTTTTCCTCTGTCTCTCTTTGCTTTTTTTCCTGCTCTGCACTTCCATCTGTGTCTGTCAATTTAGCACTGTTTACAAGTTCTCCAAAAAAGCCAAAGGTTGATTTCATAAATTTATCTACAACGGTATTACTCTCTTCGTATTCTCCTTTTTGTATTTTCTTGATTGTCTCTCTTGCAGAACTTCTCCACATTTGATTATCCACAGGTTTAAAAATCAGTTGTACAAAGGCACCGTCAATACCCTTCATGCCTGAAATTGCAGTTGTAAGGCTGTTCAGCGGGTCATATTCTAGGTTTTTATAGGTTTTTAGTGGAAGCAGAGATTCTTTTTCCAGTTTCATTTCGGCGCACTCAACAACCCCCCCCCCAGAAAATATATTATGATCATCTTCTCTTTCTGTTACTTTACAGTCGGGGTATACAGAATATATCTGCTTTATAAGATAATTCTTGAATTCCTTTCTGACAGTAAAGAAGAAGCTAAGCTCCTCCTTGTGGCTGATAATTTCAAAACTGACTACTGGCTCTGTTCTGGTTTTGAATATGTTTTTAACTTTATTTTTTCTAAAAATACTCCATAAGTTGCTGTAAAAAGGCTCAACTGATGCAAGGACTGTTTTCAGGTCCTGTTTTTTTGTTTCTTCGTTTTGGGCATCTTTAGGGCTGTCCACCTGTAACACAACAAGTTCCAGGGTGCTTTGCATGGTTGTTGATTCTTTGCGCTTAATCTTAAAAAAAATAAATAAAGAAGTAGTAATTACTAAGAGAGCAGTAATAATCAATGCAATTAAAATATCCATCTACTAATTTTTCACTTACCTCATTTAATTATAAAAGAAAATTTTCAGTTGTTAATCTTGTTAAGTTTCTGTTTTTTTTAAGTCAGTTTTTATTATTTTTATTTTTTATATATAATCAGGGTATTTTAACTTCTTACCTGATATTATTTTTATTTTTTCACAACTCTCTGATTGCGGCATTATTTTCTCCAACATTAATTTTATTGGTCAATACAGAAATAGCATTATTTTTTTTAGCATTCTTTCTGTTCTCAGTATTGCTTGGCTTTTTAAAACAAAAAGCAGGAATTTTTGATTATAGAATCATAGTCAGTCTTTTGTTTGTAGTATTTGCATACTTTTTTTTATTGGGGGATGTCAGTTCATCTTTCCTTGTAATTAATTTCTTATCAAATTTGATTGTTTTGCTAGTATGTTCACTGATTGATGAAAAAGAGTAAGAGTCAGGATTACTATATTCCTTTGTCTATTGGGGAGACTTTTAAAAAGAGCGTTTATTTCTCAGACAGCTTGGTGATCAGACTACTTTTAATTATTTTTTCACTGTTCTTTTTTGTGTCTGCAGGCAGAGTGGTGTACTTGCAGGTTTTTAATCAGGATAGAGTTAGTGCGCTTGGGGATAATTATGTAGAAATACCAGACAGGGGTATTATTTTTGATAGAAATCATAAACAGCTGGTTGCCAACAGGAAGAGGTTTTTAGTAGAGATTAACCCGCTGGAGCTCAAAAAAGACAACTCTTATAGAGAGGAATTTTTCAATTACCTGCAATCAGATTTTAGCCTGAGTGATCAGGATGTCAGTTCTTTAAAAGACAGGGTGAGATTAGACTTCTCTGAAAATATTTTTGTTACTGAGGTGAATGAAGATAAATATTTTGAGTCAGTAAGCAAAATTGACAAGTATCCCGGGTTAAGTCTTTCTGCAGGCATAAACAGGGAATATCTGGAAAATGGCTCTATGTCTCACATTTTAGGTTATACAAGTCCGCCCAACCTGAATGATCTGGGCTACGAGCTGGACTCAAGCCAATTATATAAAATGCACATTGGAAGGGGTGGTGTAGAAGAGTACTACAATAGCATTTTATCTGGCAAGCCGCTTATTGAAACTTTTGGTAAACTTGAGCAGGACTACGAAGAGGCAAGAAATTTAATACTTACAATTGATGTTGAATTACAGAAATCAATTGAAGGACTAATGCAGGATAGTCTTAACGACTACGGCAAAGAAAAAGCTTCGGCTATAGTTATGGATGTACAGACAGGTGAGGTTTTGTCTATGGTTTCTTATCCTTTTTATGATAATAACCTGTGGACCAATCCGCAGGAGAATTCGGATAAAATAAGGGAGCTTTTAAATGACCAGGAAAGGTCTCCATTGATAAACAGGTCAATATCTGGCGTATATCCTCCGGGTTCAACATTTAAGCCTGTAGTAGCGCAATTTGCTTTAAATGATGGCTTGATAGATGAAGAAACCACAATAGAAGATACCGGAGCCTTCAAGATTGCAGAAAAAACTTTTTATGGATGGAACAAGTCAGGCCTGGGCAGGCTGGATGTAAAAGGTGCAATAGCTCAAAGTAGCAATATTTACTTTCATACTCTTGCGGGAGGATTACTTGAGGAGGGCCATGAAATGGACGGGCTGGGATATGAAAAAATGATTTCTTATATGAAAATGTTTGAAATGGATAGACCTACAGGAGTAGATATTGCTAATGAATTTACAGGATTTATACCAACCGAAGAATGGAAAAAACAAAAGTATGATGAGGAGTGGTTTATTGGAGATACAGCACAGCTTGGAACAGGGCAGGGGAGTATGCTTGTAACACCATTAAAGCTTTTGCAGATAAATTCAGTGGTGGCAAATGGGGGTAAGCTGATTACCCCGTTTGTTTTGGACCAGGTTCTGGATCAATCTGGCAAAATTGTGCAGAAAAAAAAACCTCAGATAAAGGATATGGGTTTTGATCAAAAGAATTTAAATTTAATAAAAGAAGGCATGCGAATGACAGTTACTCACCCAAGAGGAACGGCCAGGGATCTGAATTTTAGAAGTATTGAAATACTGGGGAAAACCGGAACTGCAGAAAGATATTCAAATGACCCGGAGCCTCACGCATGGTTTGTGGGTTTTTCTCCCTATAAAGACACTAGGTATGGGGTAGTTGTAATTATAGAAAATGGGTTAGAGGGCGGAAATACTGCCGCCCCGCTTGCTGGAGAGATATTTAAGAGATTAAAAGAGTTTGGGTATTTGCAGTAGATTGTTGTTCCTGTTTGATTTTATTGACTATCTCATTCACCCATTTACCCAGTGCGGTGCTATTAATCCCTGTCCGCAATCCTGGCCACTTAAAAACATGCATTTATCCTTAACAAATCTTTCTTCTGTGTATTCAAAAGTAACTGGTTTTATGACTTTTCTTTTTTTGTATTCATTGGTATCAAGTAAAATCTCTGTTGTATATTCTTTGGGTCCAGTAAAAATATATGCAGGGTACATGCTTGCATTTTCCCATTCTGAATTTCTGGATATAGAATAATGAACCCTGCTTGCGCCTGGTTTATAGACTTGCATTATATGAGATATAGCAGAAGGTGCCTCCTGTTCGCCTCCACATATTAGATATATTTCATCTCCCTGTTCAAAAAGTCCGCTCACAGAAAACTTTCCACTTACATCCTGCATTGAATTATTAAAAATCTGCTCTGTGTCAAGCTCAATACTCTCTATAGTTTTGATCAGGTTTTGCAATTGTGGTGAGCCTTCGGGGAAGTAGTGATAAAATTGTCTGGTATTTTTTATAACTACTCCACCTGGTGCGCAGTACTGATATTCAAACTGTACAAATGGTGCAGGGATGAATGTTGATGTTTCTGCATATTCATTACTTGACTTAATTGATCTGTAGACTTCCAGTGGTCCAGAGTTGATCCAGCTGTTACCTCCTGCCAGATCTGGAGATCTTCCAAGTAGCATTGAATAAACATCTGCTACATATTGCTTCATTGCACTTTCATATTCTTTTGACTTCTGTATTGTTCTAAGCGTTGTGGTAAGCTCTTTGTCTTTCCATGTATTATAATCATTATCTGTAAGACCTCTACCCATAATTGACCTGAATACTGTGTTCAAATCTTCCCAGTGAGTTGCCTGAGCACTAACTGTATTAAATGTAAAAATTGTAGCAGGCGCAGTAACTGCCAATATTATTGTTTTTAAAAAATTATTTTTCATTTTTGTTTCTTACTAAAATAAAAACAGTTATTTAGCAAGAAAGTAATAGTACGGTAATGGTTAAACTGAATCTTCTACATATGAATCTAAGGGATAATGTTGTGTTTGTGGTGTCAGAAGGCAGGTTTTGGTTATATCTATCAGCTGGTAGTATTTATTAAGATCTTTCTTACTTCATCAAAACTGCCTGCTATATATGTAGGGTTAAATTTTAGCAGATTGGCCTTGTTGTGAAATCTTTCATGTTCTTCGGGGTAAAAAAGCACAGAGTCAATACCTGCAGACTGTGCTGCCCCCAGGTCATTTTTTGTGTCTCCTATTATAATTGTACTATCTTTGGATGCCCCTGATTGTTCAATTGCTTTAAAAATCATTTCGGGGTGGGGTTTGTGATTGTTTACAGAATTCCTATCCAGTATTAAATCAAATACATTTAACAGTCTATGTTTTTTTAGTGCAGGGAGTATAAATTCTTTTAATGATGTAGAAGTCAACGCCAGTTGTCTTTTTTGAGATTTAATATCAAGAAGTAGTTCTTTTGCACCTTCATATAAATCAACCTGCTTAATATCATGGTTAACTTTTTCCATTAGTTGAGCATGAAATTCTTCTATGTTTTTAACACCCCGTTGTTCTGGAGCCTGCCAATTCCCGAACACTTGAGTAGTTATTATATTATCATCCAGGATGAACCCATGTTTTTTAAAAGTATCTTTATACGCATTTAGCCATATTTGAAGTGTCTTGGCTAGACACCCGTCCCAGTCAAAAAGAATGGCTGTGTAATTTTTAGTGCTCATTCATTTTGTTTTTAGTAGTGTATGTATAAAAGAAAAAAAATCGCCCAATCCATAACACAGTCTTAAGCACTTAGGGGTTCATATGATTTGTGGCATAGAAACTAGATTTGGTGAATGAATTGCAGGACCGTTTAATAAAACTCTATTAATTTTTATTCAAATCACTAAGAATTTACTGAAGCCAAAGTAGCTCAGCTGGTAGAGCAGACGCTTCGTAAGCGTAAGGTCGAGAGTTCAAGTCTCTCCTTTGGCTCGGTCTGTTGAGTGAGGTGTTGTCTGATTAAATGAATTTTTTTAGTAAATTCTGAGGTAAAATCTGAAATTCCTCTAAAACACACTTAGCCTGTTAAGCTGTACTAA
>CAYMEI010000003.1:0-32091 GCA_964389605.1 uncultured Candidatus Saccharibacteria bacterium
AATTGGAGTGGCACAGGGATGAGTTCTGGCGATGAATTCATAGAACTTTATAACACAACAAGCTCTGCTGTGGTACTTGATGGGTGGACACTTGCTGGAGCTGGACTTAATGGAGATCCACTTACAATCCCGGACCCTACAGCTTCAAATGATTATGTAATACCTGCAAACGGATACTTTGTAATATCTAACTTTGCAGATATGGCATCCTTCTCAGGTGACCAGGTTTCCTTAATGAAAGTTGGGACAGAAGACACAGGTACAAATAGAGCAAGGCTTGTTGACCCTGACTTAATACTGAGTGATGATCAGTTGCAGATAATACTTTTAGACTCATCAGGTTCTATAGTAGATGTTGCAGGTGGTAGAACAACACCTCTTGCAGGCTCCTCAGCATGCCAGACAGGAACAGAAGGACTATGTAAATCAATGGTCAGAACTAAACCATTTGCAGATGGCACACTGGCATCAAGCTGGACTGATACTAAACAAGGTATTAAGCCTTCAGCACCCAAGACCTGTAGCAAGATACAACAATAGTATATGAGGATTAAAAGCAACACCAGGACTTGATGAAGGAATTGGTTATGAAGCAGAGCATTTAAATTCAAAAGGGCGGGAGATTTCTGATCCAGATGCTTCAAATGGCTTTGCCACACAGGCACTTGCAATAGATGATTGTTCAGACTTTTGTTATGTAACATCAGGACCACAGAGTGAACTGGAAACAACTGGCAACTTCTTTAGAGCTGATTATAGAATTAAAGTTTCTGACAGCTCACTGGACACTCCAGCTGTAAGGTTGACTGTAAGAAATGGAGATATGGTAGCTAAAAGAATAGTAAGTGCCAATGAATTTTCAGAAGATAATCGGTATCAGGATCTTACACTTTACTTCAAAAAGACTTCCACCGAAGATGTAAGCTACAGTGTTTACTCTTACCAGTCAGTTGATGTAACAGTTGATAGTATTAAAGTAACAGATCTTGGGGCTGACAATAACTTCAGTAAGACTTACGAAGCTGAAAACTATTCAATCATGACAGGTGAAGTAGTAGATGATGGAGGAGCAACTGCTGTTAAGAGTTCTGCTACATCAAGATTTGCTGCACTTTTATCATGGTCTGTTAACAGCCTTGAGCAGAGGAGTGGAGACTTTAAAGCTGAGTTCTACCTGAAGGTTGCTGACAATACTCAAAACCAGAAGATTGGTAGAATTGAAGTATATGATAGATCAACAGGAGCATTCCTGTATACAGAATTTATTTATGCTGATGATGCAAGGTTTACAGATACTACAGAATACCATGTATTTGAAACACCATCCTTTACCACTGGTGCTGATGCTGTAGTAGATTACAGAGTAAAATTTTATTCTGTCCCAGATCTTTATTATGATAAAGTAGTGGTTAGCGGAGTATAGTATTTTAACCTGTAATAATAAACACAGTCGATTCGTTCGGCTGTGTTTTTTGCTGGAGAGGAAGTGTGTAGTTTAGTAGGCTTGGTGATTACTCGCCAAGTACCTCAAAGTTAGAACCTTAGACTTTGAAAAACTGAGTGCATTAAAGCCTTGTGTGGAGTGTGAATAGAGATGAAATTTAGTTGACCCCAAACTTACTTACCACCAATAAGCTGGTCTAAAAACAATGATCCAGAGGAAAAGGTTAAGTAAATATATACTCAAAAAGATCATCAGCCTCTTATGTTTATATCTACAGACAGATAAAACATCTAAAATACTCAACCTCAATAGAAATACAATCAATAAATACTTTATGCTATTCAGGAAATGCATCTATCTTAAAAGAAACCTCGAGATGAATAAACTTGCAGGGTTAATAGAATTGGATGAGAGTTATTTCGATTCGAATCTATATTCTGTCACAAGCTCATCTTTGGGTACTGATCTGACAGTATCTACTAATCTAAGGTAGTTTTTAGTGTGTGAATCAAGCAGTTCGTTCTTGGTTTTCGTGCGTGCCATTTTGTGGTTCTTATTAATTCTTACACAAAAAAGAGCGATTTAATTTTCTGCCAAAGGGACATATTTTTGTAAGCCACTTTGCATATCTGACTATACTACTGCGAATAGTTAGATACAAGTGCCTTGATTTTCTTGTGTCTGTAGAACATGTAGCAGAAATCATTAATATTCAGCCTAGCTATCTCAAGGAGCAGTTCATCAAGGCAGTTACTCCTGTCGATATATCCAGATACTACTCTCCATATAAACCTATCAAACTGTGACTTATCGGAGTTTCTGGGTAGCTCCAGAAGGTACTCCTGTCTTTCGTCGATACCAAATCTGGGAAACTCTACTAGTCTGAGTAATCGCTCAAGGACTGCCTTCTTTAGTTTACTGTACAGTGATATGCCCGATAGTTAACTATAGAAGATGCACTGAATTCGTGGTCATATAGGTTATTGCTAAGGAATATTTTAGTGATTAGCTGGTCTCTCTGAGGTGTTTTCGAGAGAGAGGAGAGGGTCAAAACTGCATCACTCTGGCTGTGCTCCTTAACAAAAGGACACAGCCAGAGAGTAACAGAGATGACAGTCATGTTAGCAGAAAAAATGGGAATAAAAGAAGAAGAAGAACTGGAGCATATTAGAAGAGGAGCTCTTCTTCATGACATTGGTAAACTTGGAATACCAGATTCAATACTTTTAAAACCAGGAAAACTTACAGAGGATGAGTGGGTTATAATGAAACAGCATCCAGTGTATGCATATACCTAGCTGGCTCCTATAGACTTTCTACGGCCTGCCCTTGATATACCTTACTGCCATCATGAGAAGTGGGATGGGAGTGGGTATCCAAAAGGGTTAAAAGGTGAAGAGATACCTTTGTCTGCAAGGATATTTGCTATTGTTGATGTGTGGGATGCACTGACAAATGACAGACCGTATAGAAAGGCATGGGATAGACAGAGAACACTTGAGCACATACAATCACAATCAGGGACACATTTTGATCCGGAGGTGGTTGGTGCTTTTGTTGATATGATGGATGAAGGGGGTGGTCTGGGATTGACAGAAGAGGCTGATGGTCAGGCTGGCACTTAAAGTTTCCTAGCTACTGGCAGGGCTAGATCATCTCTCTGGTATAATTATTGTATTATTAACAAATTAATCTAATTAATTAGAGTTGCCTTGAAATCGGGTGTCGTCTAATGGTAGGACAACAGACTCTGAATCTGTTAATCGAGGTTCGAATCCTTGCACCCGAGCATATCACTACTCTCAGTCAAAATCTTACTCACCCTTAGCTCATTTATTAAGGTAATATCTAGTTTTTCATTCTCAATTGAGAGGTTCGAACTTGATAGTTTTAAAATCATGTTTTTTTGTTCAGGGTTCGAACCACTATAAATTTCAGGTAACATATTAATTATCTTCTGAATGGTAATAAGGTTAATATAAGGTAAAGACTTATTAGATTTTAAATCATCTATTCTTTTATTAACTCTATCTAATTCTAACTCTTTTTTATGTATAATTTCTTCTGCTTTTTCTATAGTTATACTTCCTGTATCTCCTAGAAAAACTTTTTCCCTGCCTTCTGCTATCTGTTTTTCAAGCCTAGTTTTCTCTCCTTCCGTTCTTACAAGCTCCTGATTATTAGATATAAACTGTTCAGTTTGCCACTCTATAAGAATATCCATAGCTTTTTGAGCGTCTTGTTCGGGTACATATAGATTGCTTAATGAGTCTATTATTTGAGGTTCATATCTCTTCTCATCTACATACTTAGTCTTCCCTCCATTGTGTTTTTTGCAGTAGCTACAGTAGCATATATTGATTATATGCCCATTCTTTTTAAATGTAGGGCTTACGCCTATCTTGTGACCACATACACCACAGGTAGCAATCCCATCAAGTATTCTTGGTACTTCAGAACTTCTGGTTTTCTTCTGTTTCTTGATATTAGCACATCTATTGTTCTTACCTGCAAGCTTATTCTGAACAATCTCAAAGGTTTCAGGGTCGGTTAAGCGTTCGTACTTATGCTTAAATGAACCTTCCCTAGTTTCAATAATGCCTATATAGAATTTGTTTTTGAGTATCTTGCCTATACCGCCCTTATCGTATTTATTGCCCTTCTTATTCTTTAGATTTTTTACCTCTGCCCACTCAATCAGATCGGCTAGGCTATAGTTATGGTAAGCATACAGATTAAATAATTCAGTAATCTTTGGTGCAACTGCTTCATCTTTAAGTTTACCACCAACCCTGCCTCGTTCGTCATACTTAACATAAAAACCTTTTGGCATACCAGTAAATGGGTATTCACCATCTCTAAGCATTTTCTTATGGGTTTGAAACTGCCTGTCTGAATTAACCTTAGATTCAATATGACTGTTTAAAGAAGAAAGTACATACTGGTAAAGCACACCAGTATTCTCTATTCCTATAGCTCCTCCAAAATCAGTCACTGAATGTATTTTACTTGCAATAAGTGATAAACCACCTATACCTTCCTCCATATTTCTTGCCAGCCTATCCACACTCTTTACAACAATTACCGCTAATTCTGGAATTCTTTAGCATACCAATAATACCAGAATACAAAGCTCTTTCACCCTGCCTATACGCACTCTTAGATTCTTCAACAATATACTTGCATTTCAGGTTGTTCTTTTGCACATAATCCAGACATATACCCTTCTGAGTCTTAAGACTGTTATGCTGTTGAGACTCACCTTCACTGGATTTTCTTAGATAGATAACAAGGCTACCCTTATCCTTAATTTTTTGCAAATCTGCAGGATCAGTTATTCTAATAATACCCTCCATCTGCTAGTTTAGATTGATAATAAACTTATTCAGATTTTCCTCAGATATGCGTATATTCTTACCTATTCTATAAGCCTTAAGCTTACCACTTTTAATGTATCTATATATTGAAAGCTTAGTTATTTTAAGCTTCTTAGATACCTCCTCAACTGTATAAAAATTACTTTCCATTTTTCTATCACACTTATACATTAGTTATCACTGATAACAATTTTTTCCGTTTCATAGTTTTCTACTCCATCAACTAGGCAATCGTACATTCCATATTTTTCAGTTATCATTGAGTACAATAGTTTTTTACACCTTTTGACTATATCCTTACCATGCTTTTTACTGTAGTGCCTCTGAAGCAGTTTAAGCAGATGATCTTCCCCATCTTTCAGCATAATATTAATATACCCAGTATTAAGAATAGTATCGTTTAATTCTTTCTTACTGGATGCTTTTTCCAGCATACTGATATTATAAAAATCACCCATGTTCATAGACAGATGACTGTCAACCCCTTCCAGAAATAAAATCTGATTTAACATGCATTCCTTATATACAGTAATATCAAAAGCGTTTTCCAGTGTATTGTCCAGACCATTATCTTTAAAGAACTTGTCAACTTTACTCTTTTTGTACATCCTGTACTCAACCCTCAATATTTCTTTATCTTCTATATAATTCAACACATTTTTTATATGCTCACCCTCTTCCAGTGAACTGGTAAGACCCTTGCCTATTCTTTTGTTTAGCACATCAGAAGCCTCTTTTGATTTATTATAAAATATTATTTCATGCTGTTGATTACGAAAACTACAGCTAAGGACATTCTTATTAATATACATCTTACTAGCTACCTGCAAATGACCACTTGGAGGGCAGATTTTGCTAATAGCATGTATTACGCAATCAGTTTTTTTCTGCCTCAATAGATAGTTCTTTGCATAGTGTAGCTGTGCAAGCGAGGAGTTAATTATTGCTTCTGGAGCAACATACAATCCATAGATACCCAGTGTCCTTGATAGCTTTGTACAAACTGCCATTGAGTCCTCTGGATCAGTCTCACTTACATTTTCACCAAACATAAGCTTACTCAAAGAAATATCTACATACAAGTACTCTGTAATCTGCCCTGTATCTCTTATAACTCTTTGAGTTATTTCAAGCTTCGGATAGCACCCTGCCAGTACCTCTGTATCAGTCTTGCTTTTAAACCCTTTATTTTGCGTAAACTTTTTTGTCTTGGTTAGGCTACTGCCAACTGGTTTATATTCAGGGTAAAATGCCTTACGGTTCGTTACCTCAAAATTTTCTATCTGTAATACTACTGTATCAATCATTGCTTTAAATTATTATTAATCTTATCTCCAAATTCAGACATCAGGTACTTTATCAACTCACAAAACTGCACAGATGTATCGCTATGTTTGCCTTTAGCGACATCTTGCTTTTGTTTAACTTGAGGATTTTCCGACCTCTTTCCTCTGCCTTTGATTACACTGGTATTATTTAGAAGCAGTTCACTAAAAATTGGGATTTGTATTTAACCAACTGTAGGTACTTGATAGGTTATTTAGTGATGAGAGGGGGATGGTATTTCAAAAAGTTCAACATTTATTATATTTGTATAGTTTAATCACAGATTAATATGGATCACACAACAGTAAGACAAGCTATTGAAGAAGTCTTAAAAAATGATGACAGACTCTGGAACGAAGATAAAACAGAGCTTAACCATCCGTTGCTTATGGATTTAGTAGAAAAAACTGATGAGATTCTAATTGATCTGCCACTTCGGGAAGAAGAAGTAAACAATAAGTCAAAAAGTGATGTCTAAATATCAGAATTATACAAGAGACCAGCTTGTTCAGCTTTTGGAAGAGAAAGATAAAAACTCTGAAAAAAAGTATGGGCTTTTTTGGGACGAAGAGAGGGAGAGAGAAAAGGTGGTTGTGGAATGCGAGGATAATTTGCCAGTTTTGGAGAGGGTGGGAAGTAAAGAAATTAGAACAGGTGAAAGTGG
Source organism: uncultured Candidatus Saccharibacteria bacterium (assembly GCA_964389605.1). Classification (GTDB taxonomy): domain Bacteria; phylum Patescibacteriota; class DYJS01; order DYJS01; family CAYMEI01; genus CAYMEI01. The sequence goes on from CAYMEI010000003.1 coordinate 6,812, forward strand.
ACACAATCTTTTGATTGAAGGTGATAATTACCACGCCTTGACTGTTCTAAACTACACCCACAAAGAAAAAATTGATGTTATTTATATTGATCCGCCGTATAACACAGGGAACAGGGATTTTGCTTACAATGACAGGTACATAGACCGAGAAGATAGTTTTCGTCATTCCAAATGGCTTAATTTTATGGAGAAGAGGCTAATTTTAGCCAAAAGATTATTGAGTGAAAAAGGGGTGATTTTTATTTCCATTGATGATAATGAACAGGCTTATTTAAAAGTTTTGTGTGATGCGATTTTTGGAGGGGAAAATTTTGTTGCAAATATAATTATACAAAGCAACCCAAGAGGCTCACAATCAAGCAAGCATTTAGCAAATGTCCATGAATATCTTTTGTGTTATGCAAAAGCAAGTGATAAATTAAACTTAATAGGAGAAGATAAAAAAGATGATACAGTTCTAGAGTATAATTTAGTAGATAAGAAAGATGGTGAAGTTTTGAGATATAGGCTTCTAGGGTTAAGGCAAAGAGGTGGAGCATGGAAAAGAGAGGACAGACCTAAAATGTTTTATCCAATTTATATTGATCCGAAAACTGGAAATTGTTCTTTAGAACAAAATGATATTTTTACAGAAGTTACTTTACCCAAAAGACCAACTGGAGAAGAAGGAAGATGGACATGGTCAAAAGAAAAATTACAAAAAGATATAAAATTTTTAATTGGGAAAAAAGTAAGCAGAAGAGGGGAAGAAAACTTTTGGGATATTTTTAGAAAAGATTATTTGCTAAATGATGATGGAGAGGTAAAAACCTCCAAGACAAAAACAATTTGGATTGAAAAAGAGTTAAATTATCAAAACGGAAGAACTGTATTAAAAAATGTTTTGAATGCCGATGCTTTTGATTACCCAAAACCTGTAGAATTACTAAAAAGAATACTTAAAATTTCAAGCCAACCGAACTCAACTGTTCTTGATTTTATGGCAGGCACAGGAACCACAGGGCAGGCAGTTTTGGAGCTAAACAAAGAAGACGGAGGGAATCGTCAATTTATTCTTTGCACCAACAACGAGCTAAATGGAGTAGGTAGCCAACTAGCTGAAAGTGAAAAACTAAAAACTAATAGTGAAAATTTTAATCCAGAACAGTTTGGAATTTGCCAAAGGGTAACTTATCCAAGGCTACAAAAGATCATTCAAGGTTATAATAAAAATGGAGATGGTGAGTGGGTTGATGGTTTGGGTGGAAACTTGATGTATTTCAAGACTGCTTTTGTGCAGAGTAGCAACAACAGAGACCAAGTTAAATTTGCTTTGTTGAACCAATGCACAGAAATGCTTTGTGTTAGGGAAGGAGCTTTTGATTTGCAAGAGGAGAATGAAAACTACAAAATTTTTATATCTGCCGACAAAAAGAGGGTGATGGGAGCTTATTTTGATTTTTTCAAGCTAGACCTAGAAGAGTTTGCAAGCAAGATAGCAGGTTTTGAAGGACGAAAAAGGGTTTATATTTTTTCAGAAGACAAAAAGGTAGATAAGACACTTTTTAGAGAAATTCCAAACTGCACAGTTGAAGCCATCCCCGAACCAATTTTAGAAATTTACAAAGAATTAATAAAGTTAAGTAAGTAGAGGTTATGTCAGATAATTATCATTTAATCGAAATTAGACACAGTGAATATTATGGAAGTAAAGAACCCCTCATGTTTACAAAAGCAACAATTGATAAGCACGCTGAGGAATGCCCTGTATGTGCTAGAAAAATATCACCGATTTTTATTTGGTCAGGACTGAATCATAAAGGAAATTTGGATGTAGTTTATAGGTGTACAAGTTTAGAATGTGATGAATTTTTTATTAGTCACTACCAAAATACACATACTCAGATATCTGGAAAAATTTGTTATTCGTACAAATTTCTAAACTCGCAACCAAAATTTTTTAGACCGCAAGATTTTAGTGCAGAAATACAAGATATTTCCTCAGAGTTTGTAGCTATTTTTAATCAGGCAAGAGAAGCGGAGAGTAAAAATTTAGATCGGATAGCCGGTGTGGGGTATAGAAAGGTTTTAGAGTTTTTAATAAAAGACTATTGTATCTCTTTAGTTGAAGAAGATAAACAGGAGTCTATTCGTAAAAAATTTTTAACAAAGGTTATTAAAGAAGATTTAGATAATCAAAAAATAGCAACTTTTGCTGAAAAAGCTGTTTGGTTAGGTAATGATGAAACTCACTATGTAAGGGTGTGGGAAGATAAAGACATGAAAGACTTAAAACTTTTGATTGATATAGTTGTTGATGCACTTGACTTTGAGTTGAAAGGAAAAAAATTAAATGAATCTTTTAATCGAGAATAACCTATGTCCCTAAAATCACTCAAAACCTACCAAGAAAAAGCAGTTGAAGAGCTAATTTACAAGTCCAAGCTACTTTTGGAAAAAGATCAAGACAAGCGGACTTTGGTTTTTCAAGCCCCGACTGGAAGCGGAAAGACTTTTATGATGTCTAACTATATCCGAGAGTTGATCGATGAACTGGAGAGAAATGTCTGTTTTATTTGGGTGAGTATTGGCAAAGGGGATTTGCATATTCAAAGCTATCAGTCCATCAAAGAAGAACTTTTTTATTTTCCAAATGTCTGTCTTCTTGAGCAAGAATATTTTGGACACAAAGCCCATATTCAAAACAACGATGTAGTTGTTGTTAATTGGGAAAAACTGCGAACCAAAGACAGAGAAACGGGAGACTGGAAAAACAAACTGATGAGAGACGGTGAACTGTGGAACTTTAGGGAACTGATTGAAAACACCAAAGAACTTGGAAAGTTGATTGTGATGATAATTGACGAAAGCCACTCAAACTCAACCAGTGAGAGAGCTTTGGAACTGCGAGACGAAATTGTAAAAGCAGATTTGACGGTGGAAATGTCCGCCACTCCAGTTTTACGAGAAGGTAATTATCAAGAAAAGGTGGTTGTAGAGCCAACGGATGTCATCAACGAAGGAATGATCAAGAAGGAAATCATCATCAACGAAAATTTAGATCAGTTTTCAGAAGACGAGCTAACCAGCCAAGAATTGATTTTGGAAAGTGCCTATCAAAAAAGGCTAGAGCTAAAAGAACAATACGAAAAAGCCAATATCCGAGTTAATCCTTTAGTTTTAATCCAACTACCGACAGGAAACGAGGGGGAAGACAAAAGGGACTTTGTAGAGCAGTTTTTGGCAAAAAAAGGCATTACTTACGACAACGAAAAATTAGCCGTTTGGTTAAGTGAGGAAAAGGTCAATAACGAAAAAAGTCTTGTTACTCCAAACGACAGCAAAGTAGAATTTTTGATTTTCAAACAAGCCATAGACACAGGGTGGGACTGCCCAAGAAGCCAAATTTTGGTTCGTTTCCGTGAAATCCGAAGTGTCACCTTTGAAATCCAAACAGTAGGACGGATCTTGAGAATGCCAGAAGCCGAGCATTACGAAAACGAGAACTTAAACCGTGCCTTTGTTTATCTCAACACAAGCGAGTTTTCAGTCAATCAAGAGACTTACAACCCCAACATTATCAAGTCGATCAGTGTCAAAAGAAGTGAAAAATATCAACCTTTACCGCTAACTTCTTACTACCGAAACCGTTTTGACTATGGAGATATAACTTCTAGCTTTTATCGGAGTTTAGAAAAAGTTTTGTGTAATTATTTTGGCTTAGAAATAGGCAAACAAGAGTTTTTTGAACAGAACAAGGCTAAAGTTAAAGAAAAAATTGATTTGGTTGATTTGGCTGGTAAAGACGAGATAATTTTGAATCGAGAAATCAAGGCAGAACTCTTTGACCAAATCACAGAGGAAAAAATCTAGGGTGAGCAAAAAATCCAAGCAGGACTTTCCCAAAATGACCTCTTTTATACTTTTGAGAACTTAATCAAAAAGAATTTACAGGGATTTGCTCCCAAGCGTTCAATTCCAATAATCAAAAACTCACTTTATAGATGGTTTGCTCTTTATTTGGATATAATCCCGACTGTAGATAATGGAGCGATTTTTACTCAAAATATAATCTTGAATAACGCCGAAACCTTTGACAGGCTATTAGATCAAACAGTGAGAGAATACAAACCAGTCAAAGAAAAGGAGATTGAAGCCAAGATCGAAGAAACGGAAAGCTGGGACGAAAACTGGGAAATTGCCAAAACTAGAAACTACAACCCCAACACTTACAAAAAATATAACTACCAAAAAAGCCTTTATCAGCCTTGTTATTTGAATTTTGACAGTCAAATTGAACAGGATTTTGTAGAATTTTTGGATAAAAAAGAAAGTGTAGTTTGGTGGTGGCAAAACGGAAACGAACATTTGCAAGATAATTTTGGAATCAAGCACAGCAAAGACAAAACTTTTCAGCCTGATTTTCTAGTTTTGTTTGAAGATGGACGAGTTGGCATTTTTGATACTAAGGCAAGCGGACAAAATGAAGATGACAACAAATCCAAAGCCGAAGCCTTGCAAGACTACATCCAAAAAGAAAACCAGAAAGGCAAAAAACTTTTTGGTGGTTTAGTTGTAGAAGAAAACGGACATTTTAGAATCAATCAAAAACCCGAATACAAAGGTTTTAAGGAATCTTTGGAAGATTGGGAGTTTTTAGAGGTTTAATCCCCAGAATAAACACTTACCCCTACTGTTTCTTGTTCATTCTATCTGGAGCAACTGCTGATAAACTACTAACAGTAGGGTAAACAATAAACACCCCCTGCTTTATGGCAAATAGATTAAAGCCAAAACACTCTTTTGTTTTCTTGTTGATAGACTTAATAGCACCTCTTAAATGCCCTTCATCTGTACTATCGGGACTATCTTTACTGTATACCTTACCTGCCAGATCATTAATATCTACCCTCTCTCCAAACCCATAATATTTAATCATTTGATCACAAAGTCTGGATTCTTGGGTATCTGGTTTAATATTACATACAAGATCGTAAAAGAATATCTTTCCGTTCTCGCTATCATAGAACAGTATGTTATGGAATATATTTTCAATTCTCTGGTAAAGATCACATAGAAACTCAGTTACTATCGAAGCGTGCTTTGCAAAAGTTAGTGCCTTAGGATTTACACCAAATCTATCCACTTCATCTTTTTGAGGCTGAAGGTATTTAAACTTATTTATGACTATTAAAAGAAACTGATTTACTCCAACCATCATTTCACCCACTTCCTTAAAGACATTGTTAACTAACTCTGTAACCATTTCAGCTTGTTCGTTTATAGCATTCTGATTAACATAATCATCAATAAAGCGTTCCCCGTCCGTATGTATAATTAGAGTGAATTTTCTTTTACCTGTGTTGATCTGGAACCTGCTCACCATGTAATTAAACTTCTTGGCAGTGTCTAATTCACTTGGTGATATACATTCAGATTCTTTGATTATAGTAGTTTTATTTATCTACTGTTATATGGTATAGATAGTATTGTCTTTCTTCAGTTTCTCCTGTTTTTTGATTAATACAATTAATATTGTCTATCAGTGTCTTGCCAATAGCAATATTGTTCCTGGTTAGCAGATCTCTAGCTGTACCCCACTTGTCTTTATCTTCAGTTAGATGGAACTCATAGTCATAACCAGATGCTCCCAAATCTTCTAGTGCAATATTAATTTTATCTGCAGCCTCCTGATGCTTAACTTGTGCACTGTTTATTACATTATGCTCAATCTTGGCTCCACAAGTAATCAAATATTCCAATCTATTGAGGGCAACTTTACTTGATACTCTAAGTCTCATCTCTAATTAAATATTAAGCATAATAAAACATATACAAGTACACTAAAGATATAGAGTATGCACTCTACACCATTTATTTTAAAAGTGGCTATAAGACTCTATTTAAGGCATTTAAATTACTAAACCATAAAAAATATACTACTTTAAATAAAAAGTGTCTTAAATGGCAATGTACATTGTCTGGTAAATGACATGGTGGCGTAATCCCCAAACACCTACCCCCCATATATATAATTCTGCGGGAATATATACCCCATATATTACTTCTTACTGGTATTACCATAAAACTTAGACTCTTCTAACACGCTATGATTCTATGGAACTATTCACTTAATAAACTTATGCAATAATAGAGAATTGACTATTCTTAAATCAGGGGAAAGTACAATCAGATATAACTTCAGGAGAGTTAGTAAGAGTAATCAAGTCTGGCAAATAATTTAATACTCAGGATTATCTGTCTTCAGATTAATGATATAAAATTCTAAATCTCATATCTACTCACACTCCACACAAGGTTTTAAATGCACTAAGTTTTTCAAAGTCTAAGGTTCGAACTTTGAGGTATTTTGCGAGCATATCACCCCTTATTCTTCTTAATAAAGTGAGCCTACTATACTATCCAGTACCGCCACCCCTACCAACTGTTAACACAACCTTTATAACAAAACTGAATCAAGCTTAACATTGAGCAGTATTGTAAAAACTTACATCGAAAACATTAATAAAGAACTTAAGAGCGGGCATGCACGCGAGCACTCTTACCGACCGTACTTAAAAGAGCTTCTGGAGCAGATAAGCCCAAAGATCAGTGCCATAAATGAGCCGAAACAGCAGAAAGTTGGTGCGCCGGATTTTGTACTGTTAAAAGGCAAAACACCTGTTGGGTATATTGAGGCAAAAGATGTTGATATAAACCTGGATAAAGAGCTGAAAACCAGCAACCAGATAAAACGGTACTCTGTACTTGGCAACCTGTGCTTCACCAACTACCTCGAGTTTATCTTTTACGGTAACCAGACCGAGTACGACCGTGTTGAGATAGCAAAACTAGTAAACGGCAAACTGGAGTTTTTAGAGCAGAACTTTACCCACCTGCACAACCTGCTTAAAGATTTCTCTAATCGCTACGGTCTGACTATTGCCTCATCTAAGCAACTCGTGTCGTTAATGGCAGATAAAGCCCGTTTACTTAAAGAAACCACACTTAACGCCCTGAACGACGAAGACGATTCCGAGAACTCTGTTACCCGTCAGTTCCATGTTTTTAGAAAGATGCTCATAAAAGACCTGACCCCAGAGCAGTTTGCAGATATTTACGCCCAGACTGTTACCTACGGAATGTTTGCAGCCCGTTACCACGACAAAACTCTCGAAACATTTACCCGCGACGAAGCAAACACCCTGCTACCTAAATCTAATCCGTTTCTGCGCAACTTTTTTCAGTCAATTGCCGGGTACAACATAGACGAGCGGATTGTATGGATAGTTGATGACCTTGCTGAGCTTTTCAGCCATGTAAATATAAAAAGCCTCCTTGAGAACTTTGGTAAAACCACCCAGCGAAGCGATGTTATAATCCACTTCTACGAAACATTTCTTGCCGAATACGATCCGCTCCTCCGTAAAGCCCGCGGTGTTTACTACACACCTGAGCCGGTTATTGGTTATATAATCCGCTCTGTGGACAGTATCCTGAAATCTGAGTTTGGAATCTCTACCGGTATTGCCGATACCTCTAAGGTTGAAGTAAAAAAGGAGATTAACGGCAGGAAACAGAAAGTTTTAGAACATCGGGTGCAGATTCTGGACCCTGCTACCGGTACAGGAACTTTTCTGGATCATACCATAAAGCATATTTACTCCAGCTACTTTAAGGGGCAGGAGGGGTTGTGGCAGACATTTGTTGATGAGCATCTAATCCCCAGGCTTCACGAGTTTGAGTTGCTTATGGCAAGTTACGCAATGGCACACCTGAAACTTGACATAACACTCAGTGAAACCGGCTACAGCTTTAAAAAAGGTTCGGGGAAACGGCTTGGGGTGTACCTTACAAACTCACTTGAAGAGGCGGAGATTATGCACAATAACCTTTTTGCTACCTAGTTGTCGGATGAGAGCCTGGCGGCAAACGAGGTAAAGAAACAGAAGCCGATTATGGTGGTGATTGGGAATCCACCGTATTCGGGAGTTTCCACAAATAACGGAAAGTGGATAATGGATCTGATTGAGGAATATAAGTATGTAGATGGCAACCATTTTAAGGAAAAAAGCACTGGCTAGGAGACGACTATGTGAAGTTTATTCGTTTTGCAGAACACTTTATAGAGAAAAACCAGGAAGGGGTGCTTGCTTTTATCACAAACTATGGCTACTTGGATAATCCAACCTTCAGGGGAATGCGTCAGCATTTAATGAGAACTTTTAATAAAATCTACCTACTTGATCTACACGGAAACAGTCTGAAAAAAGAAACCAGTCCAGATGGCTCAAAAGACGAAAATGTTTTTGATATTCAGGCAGGTGTGTCAATTATACTTGGCGTTAAAACTAACACTGGAAAATCTAATAAATGTGAGGTTTACCATAGCGATCTGTTTGATAAAAGAGACGACAAGTACAGTTTTCTGGAACAAAACTATCTAGGAACAACTAATTGGGTGAAATTATCGCCGCAAGCTCCGTACTACTTTTTTGTTGAGAAGGACTTGAGATTAGAAGACGAGTATGCTCAAGGTGTAAAATTAAATGAACTGTTTCCGGTTAATACGACTGGGATTGTTACCATGGGAGACAGCTTTATTATTGGAAGTAAAGAGTATGTTGAGCAAAACACTAGATATCTTCTTTTTAATGACGTGTCTGAATCTGAACTAAAAGAAAGTTTTGGGCTTGGCAAGAACTATGCAAAATGGGTTATTCAGAATAAGGACAGAATACATTTTTCATCTAACAGGATTACTCCCATTGAATATAGACCATTTGATACTCGATACACATATTTTGATGGTAAGTTGGTTTGGAGGCTTAGAGAGAAAGTTATGCAACATATGCTTAACGGTGAGAATTTGGGGTTGATCTCAGCTAGGTCAAATAAATCTCAAAGAATGGATCACTTTTTTATGACTGATAAGATAATGGAGACTAAGTGTGGGGAGTCAACAACACAGTCAGCCATTTTCCCCCTCTACTTCTACCCACCCAAAAGGGAAGAGGAGAAGGAGCTGTTTGGGGAGGGTAAAAACACCCCGCCCTACGGGCACCCCTCCCGCACCTTATTAGGGCGGCTTACGCACGCCCAAAGCTGCTTTAAGGGGAACTTAGTGCGATCTTCTACATATTCAAATGAAAGTAGCAAAGCCAATTCCCCTTCTCAGAAGGGGTGGACGCTGAAAGCGGACGGGGTAGTCCCTGATCAGAAGGGGTGGCAGGCGGAGCCTGACGGGGTAGTCAAAAAAACAGACTGGTACAATCTGCCATTTAATCCAAAACTAAAAGATAAAGCCAAGGAGCTAAGAAAGGCAGGAAACCTCTCAGAGGCACTCTTCTGGAATAAAATAAAAAACAGACAGCTAGCTGGTTTAGATTTTGACCGACAAAAGATAATCGGAAACTACATTGTAGATTTTTACTGTTCTGAAATAGGCCTTGTAGTAGAAATTGATGGAGAGAGTCACAGTTATAAAGGAGAGTATGATGAACAGAGAGATGAGTTCTTAAAAAGTCTGGGGCTGACTGTAATCCATCTGAGTGATAAAGAAGTTAAGCAGAATCTGGATTTGGTAGTTGAAGGGTTGGTCGGGTGGATTGAAGAGGTAATCATAAATCAAGACTTTAACAGTACTCGTATTCAGAGCAGTAACAAAAACACCCCGCTCTTCACACCCGAAGATGCTTTAGAGGGGAACTGCTACTTCACCCCAACAGATCTTTTAGACTATATTTACGCTGTACTCCACTCACCCACCTACAGAGAGAAATATAAAGAGTTTTTAAAAATAGATTTTCCAAAAGTTCCAATAACAGAAGATAAAGAAAAGTTCTGGAAACTGGTTGGGCTTGGGAAAGAGCTGAGGCAGTTTCATTTACTGGAACACCCGGAAAGCAGTGAGTTTATTACACAGTTCCCGGTTTCAGGAAGCAACAGAGTTACAGATACACCAAAGTTTAGCCCAAGTATTGAAAATAGAGAGATTGGGAGCGTATTTATAAACGAATCACAGTACTTTAAAGGAGTACCAAAATCTGTATTTGAGTTTTTTATAGGCGGTTACCAGCCAGCACAGAAATGGCTTAAAGACAGAAAAGGGAGGGAGGTGCTTTTTTAAGATATTTTACACTACCAGAAAAATATAGTTGCACTTTTCAGTACAGAAAAAATAATGAAAGAGGTTGATAGCCTACCCCTCCCTTAAGGCATTTATAGGATCAGTCCTGGAAGCTCTGGTTACTGGGATAAACCCTCCAAGCATACCCGCCAGAATACAAATACTAAAAAGTATCAAAACTCCTCCTGCAGGAAATCCCAAAAATACAAATGCGGGTTTGCCATAATCAAGAGAATTACCCAGAATTGCAATAGAGTAAAACGCATCATCGCCAAAAAATACAGAAAGCAGGACAACTACAAGGACTGCTAAAATAAGTCCCATAATAAACCCTGCCAGTACAATTAAAAAAGTAAAACTAAAAAATATCTTTTTTATATCTCTCTTTTGAGCTCCAATTGCTCTAAAAACACCTATTTCTCTTTTAGAATCAGAGGCAATTTTACTGATTGTAGTGGCAACCAGTATTGATGAAACTGCCAAAAGCACTCCACCAATCACAAAAAAGACATTCTGAGCAATTCTTATAGGTTCTGCAAAAATATCAAAAGCGGATCTTAGCTGGTACTTGGAGCCCATCCCCAGAAAAATATTTGACGAAGCAAAAGATTCCAGATCTGCCTGAGATTCAAACTCAACCAGATAGTTTATGATTTTATCATCAAAAAGTTTTTCTACTTCTTTGTCTTCCATTGCCCAATTGGGTATAATTATAGAATCCTGCAAAGGAGATCTATTGAGCGGAAAGTCTGCATTAAATCCAACTACAATAATTTCCACTTCTGTGTCTTTACTGTTAAAAGATTCTCTGGAAGGTACTGGGTCTATGCCGTTCTGCCCGGTGATTGTTGCAAAATCCAGCCATTTTAACCGGTAGGTCTTACCTAGATATTCTGGTATCAGCTCCTGAAATTTATTATACAAGCCTTCTCTACCGTCCGATTCCATAATGTTATTAGCAATGGACATGTACCCTAAAATGCTTAGTGGGCTGTCTTCTATATCTTTAACAGCTTCAAGAAAAAACAGGTAGTTTCTGGGCATTATAACCGGTATTTTACCATCGTACTCATCTTCAAACGAATAATCCTGGTAAATGTAATCCTGAACTAAAAAGTCTGGAGATTGTACCATCTGAAGACCATTATTTATTAGAATGTCATTATTTTCAATTTCTGTATCATTCTGCACAAAAAGAAATTTGTCCTGTGTTTTATCAACTGCATAAATATCTTTTGGACCAAATTTTTTTATCTGATCTTTATATTCTGAAATACTTTTTGGAGTTTTTTTCTGCAAGTCGGCATCTTGCAGATTTTGATCTGACGAAGCAAAAAATTGCTCAACTGCCAGAAATCTGTCTGAGTTAGAATTTTTGAATGCCTTTGAACCTAGGTCTAAAACACCAGTAACCGCAAGCATAACAGTCATTATTACAAGTATGCTCATAGAAACAACTAAAGAAGAAAAAATACTTCTGCCTTTTCGGGTCTTAAATTTAATTTTTGCCAGTTTAAAAGAATCTTTAAAGTTTATCATTGAATTTCTCCGTCGCTTAATCTTACCTGCCTGTCTGCCATTTCTGCTGTTTTTTCATCATGTGTAACTATTATTACAGTTGTATTAAAATCCTGATTTATTTTTTTAATAAGCTCCATTATTTCATTTCCTGTTGCTCTATCCAGGTTGCCTGTTGGCTCATCGGCTAAAATGATTTTTGGTTTATTTACCAGTGCCCTTGCAATTGCCACTCTTTGCATCTGACCTCCACTTAACTGGTTAGGAAGATGCCTGATTCTGTTTTCCAGTCCAACGGATTTTACAACTTCTAAAGAAATCCTGTGCCTTTCTTCGGGTGGCATACCTGCAAAAGTGAGCGGTATTTCTACATTTTCCTGAACATTCAAAAAGGGTTGAAGATAAAAAAACTGAAAAATAAACCCGATTGTTTCATTTCTGAATCTGGAAAGTTCAAAATCTTTAAGTTGAGAAATAGATTTGCCGTTTATGGTAATTGATCCTGATGTTGGAGTATCCAAACCTCCAAGCAGGTTTAAAAGTGTACTTTTTCCGCTTCCTGAAGATCCAACCAGCGCTACAATTTCGCCTTCAAAAATTTCCAGATTTATTCTTTTTAAAGCCTTAATAGTTTCAGCTTTTAGTCTGTATTCCTTGTGTATATCATTTAACTGAATAATTTTACTGGTCTGCGATCTTTTTTTGTCTAAATCTGTTGATTGCCCTGCATCTTCAGACTGCACAGATGTCTGAAGGATGTTTTTTGAGTCTTCTTCATCAGCAATTCCGTGCTTTTCCAAGTATGCAGTAAACTTTTTTGCGTCTCCACTAAACTCTTTTTGTACTATGTTTTTTATTTTTTCTAAAAAATCCTGATCCACAATTTACAACTTAATACAGAAGATTTTTAGAATTTTACAAGATTCTATCAAACCAGTGCATTTGATGTTAAGCCTTTATTGCCTGTTAATTTACTGATTTATGAAAAATACAAATCCACAGATTTTTAAATCTGCTTTCAAAGGTACAATCACAGAGCAGGATGGGAAGAGAAGAGCTTTACAGCCAAAAAATTGCAATCTGAAAATTAAAACAGGCAAAATAGTTGCATGTGGCCCTTTAGCACTTTACCAGAATACACCCTATTCCCGATTACCCGTATTCCTGAAAATACCACCCACCCCTGTTCCAGAATTTATTGGAAATAAAAAACATTGCACCTATCCAGAAAACCGACACAGACAGACTAAAAAATAATTGATTAAAATCTGAGCCACTAAAGTCTTTAGCAATAGCTCCAAAAGCATATGTAAAAGGCATAAAACTTAAAAACATGGTCTGCAATAATCCAAGCAAAAAGTTTACTGGAATCAACTTGCCCGACAGAAAATCAAAAATAATATTAAAAAACCAGATATCAAAATGTTCTGAGCAAAAATTTACGCAAGTTGCAGTGAAGAATATAAGATGAGTAAGTAGGAATCCGATTATTACAGAGGGAACAAAAAGAAGGATACCAAGAAGACTGTACTCAATAAAAATCATATACCCGACACTGAAAAGTAGAAGCAACATAAACACTAGGAAATTCTTCCCGACTGATTTCAGGAAATAGTAAACAAACGGATTTATGGGCATCCTGTTTATATTGTTATATCTTTCGGTAGTTATATCTGATTGAATTTCCTGGCTGAACCTTGCAATTTCTGCACTTGAGACAACCAGTATGAACAAAAAATAAATTAAAATCTGATTGTCCACAGATCCGCCTGTAGCACCATCTGGTCTGACCAGGTAACTAAAAAACAGTATAAATCCAAAAGTCTGGATTATTGGGTAGAGCAAAGAAAAAAAGACGGTGGTTTTGTTCAGATTATTTTCCAAGTAGGAGTTTTTTATTATGTAAAAATATTTTTTAAGCATTGTGCTTTATCAACTGAGTTTGACCGGTAGCTTAAATATATTATTAAAATACAGAAAATAAGATTGCTTAATAGTAATATCTCTAGTGATATCTTAGAAGTCTCAGCTTTCGTTTTGAAGCAAGAAAACTTTTTTTGAGCCTCTCTGGAGAGTCTGTGAAGTTTTCTACAAAATCTTCTGCTGGTTTTTTATACACAGTCTTACCAACCTCAATCAAAAATAATGCTGCAGGTATAGCAAGTAATCCCCCTATTAAGCCAAAAAGCGTAGCCCCTACCATAAAAGAAAACAGTGATACATTGGGGGATAGCCCAACTACGGACCCCATGACTTTGGGCACAAGTATATTATTTTCAATCTGCTGTACAATTATTACCACACCCAAGGCACCTACACCCGTAACAGGATCTTCACTGAACCCTACAATTATCGGAAATATCCCTCCAACTATAGGACCAACTATTGGAACTACTTCTAGTATTCCATTTATCAATGCCAAAGGAACAGCATACTCTAAGCCTATAATCAAAAAACCAGTAAGATTTAACAAAGCTACTATAAACATTAAGGCTAGCTGGCCAAAAATCCAGCTCTCTGCCTTTTTAACTAGAACTGGAGTCATTCTGGCTACTTTGGAAGATGGAAGTAGAAAATCTAGTAGCTTTTTTATTGAGTCTTTATCTATTAAGTAGAAAAATGCGACTAAGGCGATTGTTAAAGCAGAAAGCACACTGCTGAATATTACCCCAATTGAACTAATTAAAAAATTACCTACCTCCTGAGCAGCTTGTCCTATAGAGGAAGCATTCCCCTGAATCCATTCTGTAATTTTATCAGCAGACACTTCTGGTATGTATGGAGTTACCAACTCTAAGCCAACTGTGTAATTATCTTGCACCCAATGAGTTAATTCATTTGTTTGCGTGATAAGTATTGGAGATACAATTAGTATTACAACTACAAATAGAGACAGTATAAATACCAGACACAGTATTGCAGACAAAAAGCGTGGTATGCCAAATCTTTGCAAATAGTCTACTATAGGTGTTAAGGAAAAGCTAAGTAAAAATGCTATCAAAAATGTCTGAATAACACCCCCTAACGAACTAAATAAAAGCACTGCCATCTGAGCAAGAAATATACCAGATGCAATCTTTAGGATATCTGCTTTCTTCAACATCAAGTAGACATTACATTTTTACTGGATTTAGAAAATAAGATATATGTATTATAACTTATCTTAACTAAACTCCACTCTGATCCTCCTGACACCAGATCCACTGCTTTCTGTTTTTACTATTCTTGGAGTTCCAAACTTTGAAACATCTGATGTTTTTTCTACATGAGGACCTGCACAAAACTCCTTTGAAATAATACTCTTTTTGGATCCTATTTTAGAATTATTTACCAGATCGGCGGGTAAATTGCCACTCTTCTCAAAATATTTTTTTAATGCTTCTACTTCAAGGGTTAGCAACTGGGCAGATATCAAATTAGAATCATAAATAAAATATACCCTTACTACATCGTCATACTTCTGCTTAAATAAGGTCTCGGCACCAATCTGTAAAGCAAAATCTTTTGGCAAATCCAGGTACAGCACCTTTAAATCCTGACTTATCCAGAAGTTTATCATTTCCTCTATTTTTGCCAGCTCAAACTCGTCAATTTTTCTATCCAGAGAAATATCGTACCTTAGTCTTTCACCAGTAATATTTTGTCCTGCCTGGTGTACTTCTCCTGTATTGTTTTGTGCAAGAACTTTTTTACAGGCAGATAAGAGTAGATGAGCAACAGTATGGTAGGCCACAACTACTTCAGAATTATCCGACAGCCCGGACTTAAACTTTTGAGTCATTCCTGCCCTGGACACCTCCTGATGTCTCTTAAATGCCTTATTAAATTCTGATTCCAGACGATCGGCATCTTTGGGGCTTGCGTTAAATTCTTCCAAAGACATCTCCAGTGGAAATCCAAAGGTTTCATAGATAAAAAACAAATCATCCCCGGTTAAATCATGGATACTCTTCCTGTGTTTAAGATTATGAATATGCTCCACACCCTTTCTTAAAGTCTGCCTGAAAGTAGACTCTTCTTTCTGAATGGTTTTTTGTACACTGCTCATTTCAATTATAAAATAACTGATAAAATTGCTTTATTAAATACTTTTTTTGACACTTATTAAAGATTTTATAAAAAAACCCTGATGAAAGCATTATCAAAGTTTATACTTCTTGCCAGTTCGGTAGCACTAACAGGGTGCTTTGGCATTTCCGAAGATGAAAAAAAAGATGAGCAGAAATCAGAAGAGCAACTTGTAGAAAGGCTGGATAAAAACGAAGCTTTTTCACAAAACATGCAGGAAATGCTTGAGTCTGTAAAAGACCAGAAATCTCTGAGTGTGAGCGATTTATTTTCAACAGATGGAGTTAAGGGAGATATATCTGTAAAAATGAAAGTTCCTGCCGGTGAAGATTTTAAAAATCAGACAAGTATAGACTTTACAGATGATTTTGCAGAAGCTCAGGTAGATGTATCGGTTAGACAAGTCCAAGATTTAATAAATCTAAGAATGTCTCTATCTGACGACAATAACACACAAGACTTTATTGGTTCAATAATTAACTCTCTGTCTTCTCAAGGAATTCCTACTGAGATTAACAGTAGTGATATAGAGATTGATATCTTCCTAGAAGATCAGGGTGGAGACTATGTAGCATATATAAAGTCTCCTGCAATATTTAAAATTGTAGAAGCACTGACTAGTCCTGGAATTGATGTGGATGGTTACGGAGAATTCCCTGTCACAAAAGCACAGATCAGCGATGCATTCAACTTCACAAACACATTCACAGGTACACGCAGTCTGCCCTCCGGAGATTTAGATGTAAATACAGATGAGCCCGGTGGAGAATATCTTGATGAACTGATAAAAGCTTCCGGATCAGAATTATTTGTAAAATTCACAAACACTAATCACGAAAAAGATGAAAAAGCAAATGGTGAGGATACAGAAAAATATTCCTACAGCTTGGATTGGGATGAGATCTTCAAACTTGTTGAAGAATCCAATAAATATGCAGTAGCAACAGAGGACGCAGAAGAAATAAATCAAGATGAAATGGATTCATTAAAGGATGCACTCAAAGAAGATGTTTCAATAAGTGGAGATTTATGGATAGACAAAGATGGTGTTATTCAGAAAAGCTCTGTCTCTGTTGATATTTCCTGCTCCGAAGAACTATTTGAAGCACTAGAAAGCACTGGATCAAGTGTAGATAGATCTTTAGAAGGGATCGAAATGACACTCAAATGGGAAATAGAAAATGACAGTGGATTGAGCATGGAAAAACCAGAGGATACATTTGACGGCGAAGAAGCACTTTCGGACTTATCAGCACTACTTGGATAAAAAAATCAAAATCTGAATAATCTTAAAAAAGCCCTCTTTCGTAGAGGGCTTTTTTATTGAATTATTGCGTAAAGCACCCTAGCTATACATGAACAACTCTACATTTAAACTATCCGGCAAAACTGAGTCTCCGGTAATTGATCTTTGGGTATAGCAGATACCATACAATGATGCTAAAAATGTAGCAGGGTGGGGCATAGCGTTTGACTGTAGATATTGTACTACTGATATACGACAATGAAGAAAAAGCAGGGGTATCATAAAAGAAGAAGGTGGCACTGTAAATAATTTTTTTGTTACAACTTAAGCAGTCTTTATTTTTGTTCTAACCAAAAGTACCAACTAATAAAATAGTCACTACTAAGGCTCCAATTATGACAGAACCACGAACAGGAGCACACATTAGTCTTTGATCATGCATACACTGGAATCAGACTTGTTAAATTATAGTACATCTGTATTCACAGCTGACCCTGATAAAAAATACTAAAAATGAAGGCTTTTTTAAAAACTAAAAAAACTTGGCAATGACCTACTTTTCCACAACGCTTGCGGAAGGGTATCATCGGCGGTTTAGAGCTTAACTTCTGAGTTCGGAATGGGATCAGGTGTTTCCTCTAACCTATGATTGCCAAGTTTGATTAGTAATTAAAAACAAATTTAATTATGCTAAAAATTGTGAAAATGGATACAAGATACAGCACACACTACAGAGACCAAGACATATATTGCTGATACCCCGTATATAGATAGATACTGGTTTATCTTTTTTGTGTTTTAATACATACAGAGCACCCAGTGTGCTCACAATAATAGAAACAGCATACACAATAAATATCCAAAAATAATCTACTATGACCATTTGTAACAAAATTTTTAAAAATTGCTAATTTACTAATTTATATCCAGTAACATGAAGGCTAATATAAAAAATTTAAAGTTATTAGTACCTCACGGCTCAGTACATTACTATACTTACACCTAAGGCCTATCAACCAAGTGTTCTTCTTGGAACTTAAGAAACCTTTTCAGGGCTAGCTTCCCACTTAGATGCTTTCAGCGGTTATCTAATCCGAACATAGCTACCCAGCGCTGCCACTGGCATGACAACTGGTGCACCAGAGGTTCGTTCATTCCGGTCCTTGCGTACTAGGAACAAGTTCCTTCAGGTTTCAAAACTACCACAGCGGATAGGGACCGTACTGTCTTGCGACGTACTGAACCCATCTCACGTACCACTTTAACGGGCGGACAGACCGACCCTTGGGAGCTTCTTCACCCCCAGGATGTGATGAGACGACATCGAGGTGCCGAGCCTCGCCGTAAATGTGAACTCTCGGGCGAGACTAGCCTGTTACCCCCAGAGTAACTATTAGCCGATAAGCACTACCCCTAACCAAATAGAGATAGAAGATCACTAAATCCGTGTTTCCACTCTGCTCACTGCGTAAAGTTTGCAGTCAAGCCAGTTTATGCTTTTATACTTTCACTTGGATTGCCATCCCAAGCAAACTGACCTTTGAACGCCTCCGTTATCTTTTAGGAGGCAACCTCCCCAGTTAAACTCCCCGCCTGACAATGTCCTCTTTGAGTTAGATTTCACTTCTCTGGAAAGTTGGTATTTCACTGACGGCTCCACTGCCCCCGAAAGAGCAGTCTCAGTGCCTCCCAACTATACTACGCATCCAAAGTGCGAAACCAATGACAAGTTAGAGTAAAGCTTCTGGGGTCTTAATGTCCTGCTGTGGTTACCCGGCATTTGCACCGGGCGTGTAATTTCATCGAGTTCCTTGGAGAGACAGCGCTCAGATGGTTAAGCCATTCGTGCGGGTCAGAACTTCATAAATTGCTGAAAAGCTTTTTCCTTTTTTTCAAAAGGGATCAGACTATATCTTCACCTTGAAATAAGCTTTAGGAGATCTTCCTTTTGATATTTCCCAGTGCCACTCAAATTACTCTTGAAGGCAACTTCTAATATCTCCTTTATTTTAACGGGACTGTGATGAAAATTCTGCTTCATCATCAAACAAACTTGTCTGAAGTTATCAAAATCGTTTTTTTTATTTGTCATCAAAGAATATCTCAAGAAGTGCGGAATAATTTTATCATTTAAATCCTTTAGATTTCTTACTTCATATTTATAAGTATTGTCTTGTTTTGAAAATCTGATTCCTCCACAAGAAAAATGATCCTTCATTATTTGCAGCACATTTAAGCTTCTTTGACTTTGCGACACGGAAAAACCTAGTTTAACTTCTACTTTAACATTTAATTTTTCTCTAAAATTAAATGATACTGAAAAGCATCCTTCTCCATCTACAAATCCTGTTATATAAGAATTAATCTCCATGACTCATACTTGATTTTATCTTCAAGGGCTGGCGTATTACGCAAATTGCGTCTCACCTTTCGGCTCAGTCGTTACGGGTCACTTTAATCATAATTAATTAAAAATTAAATAAACCAAAATGTTCCCTCGGTATTACCATATTATTAAACTTAGGCTTCACCGATATTAGCCAGGTTACTTAATGACTGTCACCAGTCATTTCAGGCAAGTTCTTTACCTGACAAGGAATTTCGCTCAATTGTTTCTTAACTAAACTATGTTAAGCGGATAGAATTTGCGATTCTACCTCCTGCATATCTCTATGCAGATCGGACTATCTCTTCATCCTTATTTTTATTATCAATTTTCTTAAGTATTTCTTCTTTAGCTTCCATTGTAACTTGTTTGCTTCGTTTATTCATAGTTGAAGAAATATCTATTATTTTAACGATGCCTTGCAAATCCAGATGATATTTTTTATTTATCATTAGATTGACTACTTTGGAAAACTTAAGAAAATCCAATTGTTTCTTGGTCTGCAATTTATACTTGAAAAAGAATGGTATAACTTTTTGATGTAAGAAATTTATATTTCTTATTCTAAGCTCAAACCTGTCTTCATGATTAGATCTTACCACTCCAGAACCAAAAAAATCTCTGATCCTGTACAGTAGTTGCACATCTATTTTGTGCTGAACTATCCTGAATTCGGGTAAAACTTGATAACCAAGAAGAGTATGATTATTCTTATTTATACCTACATAAAAAGTACCTTCTCCATCAGTAAAACCTGCAATCCAGTTTGAATCCAGCTTTTTCATTTTTATTTATAAAAGGATGTCTGGCGTATAGTCTCTGAGGATCCTGCAAGATTGAACTTGCAGTTTCCTGCTGATTGTCTGTATCAAGATGATTTTTACTTTTAAGCTGAACTATAAAAACAACTTAATGAGTACACCTTGCCTAACCAGATGTTTCAGCATACAGCCAGATGTTTACCTGATTATTACTAACCAGGGAGGCAGCAAAATTCTACCTTAGCACCCTCAGGATTAGGGCGGGCGTTCACCGGACATTAAGTTCAAAGCTAGGCGATATTTCTATCGCTTCACCAATCCCCATAAGTTACCGGCACTGGCCAGGCTTCAGTCCCTATACTTCCTCTTACGAGTTTGCAGAGACCTGTGTTTTTGATAAACAGTCCCCTGAGCACTTTTGCTGCGACCACCCCGTAGGGTGGCAAGCCATATCCCAAAGTTACGGCTGCTTTTTTGCCGAGTTCCTTTCCAAGGATTCTCTCGTATGCCTGAGTCTCCTCGACTCATCTACCAGTGTCGGTTTGCGGTACGGTTTGAATATTTCACATAACGAGGTTTTTCTAGCCTCCACCTTCCCGGAAGTTGCGATTTCTCACTTCCACTCGGTGCACTGATTATAGTAACGGATTTTCCTGTTACCCACAGAAACACCTTAGACGCCCATAGCCAAAGGACGCTTCCAGCTTGGCAAAGGGTCACCCCTTTATGTATAGAAATATCCAAGTACAGGAATATTAACCTGTTATCCATCGAGTATACCTTTCGGGATCCCCTTAGGACCGACTAACCCTCCGCTGAACTACATGACGGAGGAAACCTTAGATTTTCGGCATATCAGATTCTCACTGATAAATACACTACTAATGCCAACATACTCACTTGTAACCGCTCCACAGTTCCTCACAGACACTGCTTCACCGCTGTTACAACGCTCTCCTACCACTCAAAAAAATTGAGTCCCTTTCTTCGGCGTATGATTTTAGTCCCGATATATTTTCTGCGCATAGCAACTAGACTAGTGAGCTGTTACGCACTCTTTGAAGGGTGGCTGCTTCTAAGCCAACCTCCTAGTTGTTTCAGTCGCTACACAACATTTAAAACACTTAATCATAACTTAGGGGCCTTATAAGAAGGTCTGGGCTGTTTCCCTTTCGACTGTGGAGCTTCGCCCCCACAGTCTAACTCTCAGTTGAACAATGCATATTCGGAGATTATCTGATAATTGTACAGTTTCCCGCCGCATATCAAACAGTAGCTCTACCCTACATTGAATTTAAAACTGAGGCTAGCCGTAAAGCTATTTCGGAGAGAACCAGCTATCTCCAAGCTCGATAGGCATTTCACCACTAACCACAAGTCATCCGAGCCATTTGCACCTGACACCGGTTCGGTCCTCCAGTACCTGTTACAGTACCTTCAACCTGCTCATGGTTAGATCGCTTGGTTTCGGGTCTAGCGATACAAACTTACGCTTTTTACAGCTCGCTTTCACTACGACTACAACATTATATGTCTTAACCTTGCTTGTACCGACTAACTCGTTGGCCCATTATGCAAAAGGTACACCGTCAGAGTTAAACTCCTCCGGCTAGTTATCTGCAAGGTGGTTTCAGGTTCTATTTCACTCCCCTTATTGGGGTTCTTTTCACCTTTCGCTCGCGCTACTAATCTCTATCGGTCATTAAATGTGTTTAGCCTTAGACCTTGGCCGGCCTAGCTTCCAACGGAACTACCGTATACCGTTGTACTTAAGAGCTTACATTGTTTTGTTATTGCATTCCATACAAGACTATCACTCTCTATGGTTAACTTTCCCAAGTTATTCTGGTTTACAATAACAAGACTTACCTTCATCCACATCCGGTGTGTAAGTCTTGCAACACCTAGTTGAGCATAAGTTGTGGAACCGTTTAGCTCAGCAGGTTTAGGCTTTTCCCTGTTCGCTCACCGCTACTGAGAGAATCTCATTCGATTTCTTTTCCTCCGCTTAATAAGATGATTCAGTTCAGCGAGTTCCTTCCGGAAGCTAAAGCTTCCGGTGCCAAGAATTCTTGGCGGGTCGATTCCCATTCCCACACCTCTGGATCAATGTCTGCTTGTCGACTTCCCAGAGATTTCGGCGACTACACCGTGGTTCATCAGCATTTAATGCCTAGGCATCCACCACCTGCATTAGTTTTAGTATTTTTTATATTAGCCCTCCATGAAACTGGATATAAATTAAAACTTTTTAATGTGCTTAACTGCTGTTACTGTTAAATTCTTTGACACTAACTTACTTAATGCTCAGAACTTACACTGCTTTTCTATGTGGAGCTAAGGAGACTCGAACTCCTAACCTCCTGCATGCAAAGCAGATGCTCTAGCCAATTGAGCTATAGCCCCATTTTTTATTTTTACAGTACACGCTCACACTAATAACTTTAAAAATAAAATCAAGCCCTTTTATTATTCTCTGCTCTCTTTTTCTTCTGAGTCTCTTTTTATCTTTAGATCAGAGTTTTCTACTATGGTCCCATCAGAACTGTCCGATACAGCTCCAGACTCAAGAGACCCCGATGCAGGTGAATGCTCTTCCTCCTGTCGCCTCATTGAATTCATTATCTTTCGTCTTTTTGATCTTCTGTAAAAAATAGCACCTGCAAGCAAGACTATCAACAAAGAAACTATCATGGCTATAGCTAAAGGATTGGTCAGGAAGTCTACAATCTTATCTTCTTTTTCTCTTTCTTCTTCTCTCACTGTCTGAGGCGATAGCTGCCTTTTAAGAGTTTCTATACTTGGCCTCTGCCCAAATACCTTTCTTGAGTTTCTGGTAAAATCATCATAACTGAAACCGGCAACAGAACCGCTTTCTTCTACTACTAAAGCATTTCCAAGGTCAACCAAGAATCTTTTGTCCTCTGTGGGCTCAGCATTACTAATCTTACCCACAAGATTACTATTAGAAACTATCAAGCCCACCTGAGACAAATCACCTACTTCGTTTATCATTCTTTGCTGAAGATCAATTTTTTCATTAGTTGTAACAACCTTCAAAGAATAACCCTGAATCTCAGACACTTGGTACCTTTCCGAGCTGGATGTACTTGTGTTTTCATAGATAAAAATATCCGACTTCCCACCCAAGGCAGAATAAGCACATACTTTTTGTGCTTTTTGCTTACACACTACGGTTCCAAGAGGCTGCATGTTATTTAATCTAGGTAAATCTACATATACAGAAGGGGCAAAATCAATTGTAAGAGTTCTATAGTCGGCAAAGTTGTCTTGTATAACCGGGTCTTCTATTGGAATCTCTGTTGCAGGAGTATCCGTCGTATCATTCTGTGTAGGATCCGAGAAAAAGTCATCTCCTTGGGACAACCCGCTTGCAGGAGCAAAGAATACAAATATAAAAGTTGTTAATGCCCAAAATCTTGTATTTTTATTCATCTCTACTCATCTTTTAAAAGTTAAAAAATAAAAATAAAATGTTCAGGCTGATTTGATATAAAAACCTTTCAAAAAAATACTGAATTGTTGCTGTGTATTTATCTTTATGGTGTAATTTTTTCCATTCTACACGGTCCCACTGTCCGCTTCTTTTGCTTCTCCCCTGCTGGTATGGTCAAGATTGTGGTCCAATAAGCATCCCCGGATAATATTAAGCGTTTCCTGTATAGAACCTGCACCAGACACGCTTAACCTTAACCCTCCCGTGTTTCTATTGTAGCTTGTTTTATCCCTGCAGTCTACTTCTCTGGTCGCTCCTTTTTTTCTTTTCTTACCTCTCCCAACACTCACTCCAACACTGTTTTAATCTTTATTACGGGGGGGGCGGGGTTCTCCCGCCCCCCCCTACAATTATATAATAGTAGCGAAGCTAATTCCCCCTCCCGTAACCTTAACAGGCGGCTAAAGCACGCCTTAAGCGGTTACACCTTAACAGGCGGCTAAAGCACGCCTTAAGCGGTTACAGGGGTGGACACCGAAGGTGGACGGGGTAGTCCCTGATCAAAACCTGAAAAACACCCCGCCTGGCAAGCCAGGCACCCCTCTACAGAGGGGAACTTAGTGCGATCTTCTACACACTCAAGTGATAGTAGCGAAGCTAATTCCCCTCTAAAGCAGCTTTGGGTGTGCGTAAGCCACCCCAATAAGGTGCGATAGGGGTGGCAGGCGGAGCCTGACGGGGTGGATTAAAACAGTGACGGGCGGACACGGGTCCGCCCCTGCAATAATAATACAACTGGATATTAAGGGCGGGAGAACCCCGCCCTTACAATAATATAATTAGATGTTAAAGATAAAATATATATATAATCATAGCCAGTCATTTAATCATTAAGAATCATAGCTCATGATAATAGAACATAGTAATATATCCGCTTGGGATTTTTAAAGATATGGGTAAGGGTGGTGTTTTTACATCTTATGATCCACATTTATAAGTACTTCTTGGTCCAACACTGATTTACCAGGGGATAAATGTAAAAGATTAACATATGCACCCTCTGTATTGTAATTTTTATGATTTGAGTTATTTTTTAAATGAAACTGTGTTTTTTAGTAATCTCTGTGTTATTTTCAGGGATTATTTTCAGGCAGGTAAAGACTGGTTATTAAAGCAAGAACATTGAGAACAACAAAGAAAAGACAGAAAATCTTAAATTTATTCAAAACTCATAAATTTTTGAATGCTGACGAGATTATAAAAATGCTTCCAGATATTGACCCGGCTACAATTTATCGGGGACTTAAAGTTCTCAGTGCTGAAAAACTTATAAGAGAAGTAGGCATAGAAAAAACAAGAGCCAATTATGAGCTTAATCAGGGTAATCATCAGTATTTTAAATGTTCCTTGTGCGGAGAAGTTTACAGGATATATGATTTCAGAGCAGAGATAACCCAGGAGATGAAAAAACTTGGTTTAAGCATTGATTCATATGAGCTTATTATCAGAGGGAAGTGTAAAAAGTGTAAAGAAGAAGAGCTTTCACTTGACTAGACTCTTTTTGCCGGATGAAAACTTGCACGGTATTTTGTGATGATAATATCGTCTTCTTTGGAGCTTATATTGCTTAGAATTTTAATAAGTTGAACTATTTTCAATAAACTTTCGCTTAAAGATGACCTTTTCTTGTATATCTGGCTCAAAGAAGCACAGTATCTACTTGTGTTTAATAGTTT
>CAYMEI010000004.1:0-19792 GCA_964389605.1 uncultured Candidatus Saccharibacteria bacterium
GTAAAGCTCCTGAACATACTATAGAGAATCAGGTTCTTATAATGCTTCATTACTATAGAACCCACCTGAAACCTTCCAGAAAATACTCTACAGAAAGCTTATGTAGCCTACACAACAGATTTAGCAAACTTCAGCGTCCACCCCGTAACCGCTTAAGGCGTGCTTTAGCCGCCTGTTAAGGTTACGGGAAGGGGAATTGCTTCGCTACTATTATATAATCGTAGGGGCGGAGTTCTCCCGCCCCTACGGTAGTAATACTGGACTGTAAATACAGTGAGCAAAAATTTTTGCTCACTGCAGAATTCAGAAATTACTCTTACTCATAAATTATTATGTTCACTTCATGCTTTTTGTGTAGCAACATTAAAACCTGCCCCTTACTACACTAGAATACCAATAATTCATGCTTTTTGTGTAGTCTGTTTTTTAAAAAAATCAATCAATTCTGTGCTCACTTTTTTTATTTTTAAGCATTCTAAAAAAAAGCATGGTGTTAAACTTTAATTGTAGTTAAACATATTAAAATAAATGAACAGCCCCATAATAACTAAAAATTTAAAGGTTTCATGCAAATCAGCCAATCCTGTTCAGAATTATATTTTATCAGGCATACACCCCGACCATGTAAATGTAGTGGATCTAGTGGATAATTATATTTCAGACAACGACTGGCAGGTAAAGGAAAACGGAAATATGGGATACTCTCTGCAAGGTATGCACAATTATCTGACCAGCGAACTGACGAAAGTCTACTGGCTTAACAAAATTTATCCTGAAAGTATAAAAAGTGCTCATGAATCCGGTGATTTTCATATTCACGACCTTGGGACACTTGCCTCTTACTGTGTCGGGTGGGATTTAATGGACTTAATTACAAATGGCTTTGGCGGAGTATCCAATAAAGTTGAATGCCGTGCGCCAAGGCATCTACGCAGTACTCTTGGGCAGATAGTTAACTTTTTTTACACCCTTACAGGAGAGGTGGCTGGTGCTATTGCATTCTCTAATCTTGATACACTTCTGGCACCCTTCATAAGATATGATGGATTAAATTTTAAAGACACAAAGCAGGCTGTTCAGGAATTTGTCTACAATCTAAATGTCCCAACCCGCGTTGGTTTTCAGACTCCATTTACAAATATTACACTAGACTTAATGGTTTCACCCTTGTTTAAAGATCAGCCAGTTGTAATTGGTGGTCAACCTCAAAAAGAAACCTACAGCGACTTTCAGGAAGAGATGGACATATTTAACAAAGCATTTTTTGAAGTCATGTCAGAAGGTGATGCAATGGGAAGGGTGTTTACATTTCCCATACCAACAATCAACATTACAAAAGATTTTGACTGGGAGAGTAAATCTTTAAATAGTTTGTGGGAAATTACAGGAAAGTATGGAGTTCCATATTTTTCTAATTTTGTAAATTCAGACATGAATCCGGAAGATGCTAGGAGCATGTGTTGCAGACTGAGGCTGGACAATAGAGAATTGAAAAAAAGAGGAGGTGGGCTTTTTGGATCTAATCCGCTTACCGGATCAATAGGTGTTGTAACTTTAAATATGCCTAGACTTGGTCTTTTATCTAGAAGTAAAGAAGATTTTCTGAGCAGGCTCGATATGCTTATGGATACAGCAAAAGAAAGCATGGAGATTAAAAGGTCTCATATTAATACTTTAACTGATATGGGAATGTACCCGTATTCTACTTATTTTCTAAGAGACATAAAAAACAGATTTGGTAATTACTGGCAAAACCACTTTTCCACCATCGGAATAGTTGGTATGAATGAAGCATGCCTGAATCTTTTAAAGGAGGATATCGGGTCTAAGGCGTCTCAGGATTTTACACTCCAAGTTATGGATTTCATGAATAGCAAACTGGTAGAGTATCAGGAAGAAACGGGACATATGTACAATCTGGAGGCAACCCCCGCAGAATCTACCGCCTACAGACTGGCTAATAAAGATAAAGTCATGTTTGGTGATGAAATAATAAGTGCCAATGAGGAAGGATATCAAAAAGGTGCCGAGGTATACTATACTAATTCTACCCAGTTACCAATTGATTATACAGATGATATTTTTGAAGCGCTAGATCTGGAAGATAAAATACAATCTAGATACACAGGAGGTACTGTTAAACACCTCTACCTAGGCGAAAGAATTACAAACTATAACTCCATAAAAAATCTGATTAAAAAGATTTGCCATAATTATACTTTGCCATATTTTTCAATAACCCCCACCTTCAGCATATCCCCTAAGCATGGGTATATATCTGGAGAACATGAATTTTGCCCTAAGCACGATGCAGAACTACTGCAAAAAGGTGAAGAGCTGACAGAAGAAAACAGGATAAGATGTGAAATTTATTCCAGAGTAGTTGGATACATACGCCCCATTACAAACTGGAATAAAAGCAAGAGACAGGAGTTTAAAGACAGAAAAGTATTTAGAACAGTCTGATATTGCTTGCTATTAGCCAGTCTGGCCACTAGCATTTGTGTGCATAAAGATGGGCACAGCTGGACTCTCTGGATTTTTCAAAACAAATAAAAATGTTTTAGATTTCTTGATCTTCTTACTACCCCTACCGGTCTTTATTCTGGTGGTTTACCTCCGTTTTAATGATATAGACAGCCTGGACGCCCTTGCCGGCGAAGACAGACCTTTTGAAAATTTACAAATGATACTGATTCTTTTGGCTACTGTTGTTAACATATTCATTACTATATTAATTTTTAACCATAAATTATATTTCAGATGGGCACACCTGTTTGCTACTTTAATGCTTTTTGTATGGGCAATGGAGGAAATAAGCTGGGGACAAAGAATATTTGGATGGAGTTCTGGAGATTTTTTTGAAAAACATAATTTTCAGAAAGAGACCACTTTACATAATCTTGGACTAGGGGCACATTTATTAGATTTTGGACATTTTTTTATTGGATTTACCGGGTGCTTGACAATATTATTTTATAACAGAATAAAGCAGATAAAATTATTTAAATACTTTCAGTTATTTTTACCCGGCAGTAAATATTTTTTATATTTTTTCCTGTTAGCCATAATCTATGGACTTTATATGAGCGTAAGATACTGGGGCTGGTTCTGGTGGACAAATAATATGAATGTTAGAGAGCTGGAAACAGCTGAATTATTCTTAGCTCTGGCAGTATTTTTTATAAGTGTCGAGAGTGCAATTAGAATGTCAAAAAATAGTAAAGAGTGTTTGTCAGTAAATTCAAAAAACTTGACTTGATTAAGACATATATTATTTCTAGATGAAAAATCTAAAGATGATTAAACTAGGAGAAGACTGGAATACAAAGGGGGGTAGAGATATCAAAAGATAGACCGCCTTTATTACTAATATTGCTATTGCTGACAACGATGGGTGCTGGGTATTTTGTTTGCCCACCTCCACAGGTACAGGTACAGCAACCAATTTATAGCACAACAGACAGCACCACCAGATCATCCCGATCAGATATACTTGGTAGCATGTGATTATGAACCGGGTGTTGAATTGCAAGGTGCTTCCACACAGGATGGAGTTCTATTTGTGGATACCGATCCGGAAGGAAACATAATTGTATTAAGACAGTCTGAAGATGGGTGCGGGCAAGAAGAGCGAGGAGGATTGGTGGTGGACTTGGGTCTAGAAGAAAGGAAACTGAATACATACTTAAGAGATACCTCTGTAGTACCTCCGGGACATGGGTCTAGTGGTTTATATAGACTACTTGACGGTCCTGTTGTTGCGGATGTTCTAGGTACAGGTAATATTTCACACACATTGCATACAATTCGTGATACTCCATACAGCTACAACTCTCCAGTGAATGGTACTATAGTAACTGTGGACATAGGTGGAATGGTGGATGAGGCTACATCAGTATCCACTCGCCAGAATCCTGCAGATGAGGATCATTTTCTGATAATATCTGACGAAGAAAATGAAGTAGTTCTCTACTTAAAACCTCTATCTGGCGGAGAAGACCCATTACAATTTTGGCAACCTGTACCCACTGCACAAAATGCTCTTCAGGTGCTTGCAATCCAGAAAGGTATGTCTGTTGATCAGGCACCAGAAATACTGGAATCAAAAGTTTTGCAGGTAGAACAAGCTCATACCAGCGAGGGCACAGAAACTGTTGTATACTATTACGCCAGAGTACAGGAAGAGAACTTCTCTGTACTATTTGAAAAACACCTAGTTGTTAAGTATAGCCAGACTGTGGACAGCTCTGGTGCAGTAATATTAGAAAGTGCAATAGAGGAAGAGATTGATGAAGGAAAGATGGGCGGAGAAGGAAGTAACAACTTACAAGTTATCCAGAGGAATCATGATGAAAGTAGCGTGGTGGCTTTTCATTTGCCAAGTGGTGGAGATATAGAAACAAGACTTGCCACTCTATCACATAGTAGAACCCTGACAGAATCAGTAGTTATTGACTCCAGACAAATTAATCCACCCAATGTTTATATGATACCCGAAGATGGCTATGACCCAGACAATACTTCCTACATACTATACAATACAGGAATTCAGACTCCCACGGTTACATTGCAGATTATTCAGTCAGGTGAGCAGACAGACATATCGCTGAATACACCTGAATTTTTTGAAGTGACAAGTGTAACAGGCAGGTATGCAGAAGAAGGAGAGTTATATAAAGGACATCCTGTAATCATGACCATCGAAATGATTGGAACAGACTCAGAAAGAAATACAATTACCCAGCAGGTTAAAATTGTAACAGCAGGAGAGGGTAATATCTTATACCTTCCGTTAATTGTAGAGGATGGTCCCAATCAGTAATTAGTACCACCTAAGCTACTAAAAACTTTTAACTTATAATAAAAATAACTATTCCACTGTCTCCAGTCTGGTATTATAAAGTTACCAGACTTACTGGTGTAATAGAACAGGATCATACCCACCAGACCCCTCTTTTTAACATCTTGGGCAGATATATTACTGTTCTATTATTATAAACTATGATTCAATGATTAAA
Source organism: uncultured Candidatus Saccharibacteria bacterium (assembly GCA_964389605.1). GTDB lineage: Bacteria > Patescibacteriota > DYJS01 > DYJS01 > CAYMEI01 > CAYMEI01. The sequence goes on from CAYMEI010000004.1 coordinate 5,022, forward strand.
TAACTGACTATGATTATATATATATTTTATCTTTAACATCTAATTATATTATTGTAAGGGCGGGAGAACCCCGCCCTTAATATCCAGTTGTATTATTATTGCAGGGGCGGACACGGGTCCGCCCCTGCAATAGTTATGCTGAACAGTAGAAAACACCGCACCCTGTGGGTACTCCTCTGTAGTGCACAAGGGGGGAATTATCCACCCCGCCAGACTTCGGTGTCCACCCCTTCGAGGAAGGGGAATTAGCTTCGCTACTATCATCTGAGTGTGTAGAAGGGGGCACCTGAGTTCCCCTTAAAGCAGCTTTGGGCATACAGAGCAGTTCTGTGCGTGCAGAGCAGCTTACTGTTTCAAGGCAGTGAAAAAAGCCGTGTGAAACCGGCTTTATTTTTTTCTACTGCCTTGAAATGGGATAAGGTTAAAGTAGCACTAATGAAGTGCGAGCCACCCTAATAAGGTGCGAGGGGGGAATTATAGTCTGCTCCTTTGAATGCGATAACTTGTGGGTAAATATAAGAGACATGACAGGAAGAGTATGTGATTTGGAGTTGAGTGGTAGCTGTCTGGCAGGGGGTAAATTTATATTTAATCAAAGTGCTTCGAGAGGGAATCGAACCCTCACTCCCATTCGGGAAACGGATTTTAAGTCCGTTGCGTCTACCTGTTCCGCCATCGAAGCTCAACGAATTTTTAATTTTTTATTATATTTATACAATAAGGTTATGCACCACCTTCAAAAATCTCAACAGCCTTTTTAAATTCCTTCTCATCTACAAACGAAGCCACCTTAAAGCTTTTCCCCACCTGTGTTATACCAAAAATATCCCCAGCGCCTCTTGATTCCAGATCTAGCCTGGCAACATCTATCCCTTTTGAGTATTTTTCTAACGGTCTAAGTTTTTCTAAACCTTCCTGTGCCCTAGAGAGCAAAAAACATTTTCCTTCAAAAAATCTTCCAACCCTTCCCCTTACCTGGTGTAAAGTTAAAAGTCCCAGGCTTTCTGCATTTACCACAATGACAGCACCTAGATTAGGAATATTAAGCCCTACTTCCACTACAGTTGTAGAAATAAGCACTTCAAATTCCTGATTTTTAAAATCTTCTAAAATCCTCTGTTTTTCTTTTACCTGTCCTGTAAGCCACCTGATTTTAAAATTCTTAAAAAATTTCTGCCAGAATAAAAGTTCATCCTGCATGTTTCCTGTTCCTTCTATTCTAGGGTAAATTACCAGCACCTGATGATTTTCCATAACCTGCAGAACTTCTTTTTGTATTTTAAAAACATTTTTCTTTTCCAGTGCTTTAGTTTCTATTTTAAATTTATTTCTAGGATCCAGGAAGCTTAAAGAAAAACTTTTTAAAAATGTAAGTGCAAACGATCTTGGTATTGGTGTAGCAGTCAGCTTTAAAACATGAGGATATTTTTTATTTTTCTGCACAAGTCTTTTTCTCTGTTCCACTCCAAACTTCTGCTCTTCGTCAATTATTAGAAATCCAAAGTTTTCAGGAAGTCTGAACCTTTGGTTAAAACCCGCCTGCGTGGCAACCAGAAGACCAACCCGTTTTTGCAGAATCAAACTGTAAAGCTCAGTTTTAGGTATTTTAACTTTATTAAATCCATCAAAAAACCAGCACTCCTGCCCGGTTAAAAGCCCAACAGGGAATAATCTTAGTTTGACTGCTGTTTCAAAGTGCTCAAAAGCCAGATTCAAAAGCGGAGTTAAAATTAAACTGAAATTACCTGACTGAAAACACTTATAAACAGCTAAAAAAGCAACAATTGTCTTCCCGGAACCTGTCTCTCCAACCAGCACCCTTCTTGTAAATTTTTTAGACTCTAGGTCTTTTCCAATTTCACTAAGTGCCTTTATCTGTGTTTTTGAAAGTTCAAAGTCAGTAGCCTTTTTAATGTCGATTTTTTCTGTAGATGACAAAGAATCAAACTGCTCCTGTTTTTTATCAATAGAATTTAAATACTTAAAAAAATCTAGGAACTCTAAAATTTTTAAAGATTCTATTCCTTTTTTTGCCAGTTCTTCTGTTTTTGTATTATGAATATTCAAAAGCGCCTCGTGTAGATTAAAAAAATTGTGTTTTGTAATATCAAATGCCTGCTCAACTGGCACTTCCTGCAGTGCCTTTAAAATTGCTTTTTTTATGGTTTTAGATGTAATTCCAACTGTTTCCGGATAAACTGGATTAATCCCACTTGCGAAATAAGCATTCTGAGCTTTTTCAATTTTTGGATGATTAAACTGTGTTTTAGATTTGTACCCCAAACCACCAAGAAACTTGCCAGACACAAAAACTTTTTCCTGAGGCTTAAAAAGAGTTGCCATAAATGTCACACCAAAAAAAGTAGCAAAGAATCCCTGCTCCGTCTCTTCTTCTATAAAAAACAGCTTTATTAATTTCCTTCCTCCGGATATTCTGGTTGTTGTAGCCTGCACAAATTCAGCCTGGATTGTTACCTCCTCTCCTGCTTCTGCTTCGTCCAGTTTTTTTAAGTTAAAATTAATATATCTTCTTGGTATATTTAAAATTAAATCATAAATATTTTTAATGGATAATTTATCCAGCTTTTCAAGTAAATTATTGGTAAAACCCAGATTATCACTTGTCAGGGTGTACTGTTTAAGATAGTGCAGGCTTAGCATCCATGATATTTATAAGAGGTATGCAAAGTATTCAAAGCCAGTAAAATTTTCTGATATGCGAGCACTATTATATGGTCTTGACATATTTTAGATGGATATATTTTGTTTCAAGAAGAAAGAAGGTCCAGCACTACAGCACACAAACTACTGCGTACTGAAAAACCTGTATTAAAAAGTGAGGTGTATTTAAACACAAAACAAAAATAAAAAGATATACTGCCAATAGAGGTAAAACTCATGAGTATACCATACCAGGCAATCATGATAACCCACATCCTCAGGGTATTTTTGACAAGAGAATTCTTCTACCCTTGATTCCAGAGGTTAATCAGCTCAGATCAGCATATTGATTTGTCACCCTTACAACATCTTGACAAAAACCTGATTATTTATTTAAAATATATCTGGAAAAAGTAATTAAATAAAAACCATGAACAGAGACAGCAGACAAAAAAATAAGCTCCCGGTTTTTGGATCCTTCTTTCCGGGTGGAATGCAGGATATTCTGGATTTCTTTCCATCCAGTACAAGTTTTACAAGTGATATTCCAGTCAAAGTTTCCGAAAAAGACGGATTTTTATTTGTAAAATTCAGAGTACCTGGAATAAAACAGGAGAATATTGATTTAAGCTTGGAGAATAATATTTTAACCCTTCAAATCAAACAGGAGTCAACAACGGAAGAGGATGACGAATCTGTTTATAAAAATGAGTTTTACATGTTTGAGGCAACAAGATCTGTAAGGCTACCAAAAGAGATAGAAATGGATAGTAGTGATGTGGAGCTAAAGGGAGGAGAGCTTATATTTAAAGCCAAAGTAGCAGAAAAAGAAAAAGCAAAAAAGTTTTCAATTAAATCTTCCTAGTAGGTTTCTACCTTAATATCAGAGGCACCTGCATTAATTTCCATAAATATTTTCTTATCCCATTCGTCAAAACCCCTGCTTTCGTATTCATTTTCTTCTATTTTTTCAAACCCTCTGACATCTTTATTAAATAACCCACCTTCAAACTTAATGCTTGCTCCGGTCTTTTCCGGTATTTTAATTTTTATTAAAGATGCCCCTGCTTCTATTTTAATTTCAGACTTACTTAAAATATTCCCCAGTTTAAGATGCATACTAGATGCTCCTGAGTTAATTTCTATTGTGCCAAGCCTTATGTTGGATAAGTCCATAGTACTACTTACTGCTCCCACATTTACTTCAAGATGCCACTCGGTTTGTTTGTTAAGCTTAATGTCAAAAGTATTTTCTATATTTAAAAATGGGATCTGTATAAAATCACCATCATTTTCTGGCTTGAATAATAAATCAACCCTTTCATCCTTTTTTTTGGTCTGAAATAGATAATCCAGAGTACTCTCGCCTTCTATTAAAATAAGGTTTTCCTTATCTGGAAGGGCAGTAAAATCAAATGTCCCAACTCCTGTATCTACTTTCAGCACCGCCTGCCTGTATCTTGAGTTAAAGGGTGCGGAGTACTTTAATTCCTGCTTTTCGCCTCCAATCAAAAAAGATGTACCCCCAAAAACAGCAAGGGCAAACATTAAACCTGCGGAACCAGACAAAAGAGGTGTAAAAATCTTATGATTTACAGTATATGCAAAGCCCAGAATTATGAGTATTATCGGCCACCAGCTGGATATAAAATCAAGCTTTATATTAATATTCAGGTAAGATAAAAAAAGTACTGCACCAGAAGAGAGCAGGAAAGTTCCTGAAAAAATACTCTTTCCGCCCCTCATCTTCTTATTGTACTAATTACAATTGCTAACCCAACTGGCATTAATATAAGCGGTAGCAACAGATCAAAATCAAGCCATGAGAAGAATTTTCGTAAAAGTAAAAAAGTTCCAGCACTAATTAATACAAGCCCTATAACCAGCCTGACAGACTTGCCACGCTTTGTGCCAGATCCACCTTTTTTTCTTCTTTCATACTCAGGCTCTTCTGGAATAACCAGCATGAGAACTATATATACTATTATTCCTCCACCACCTGCAAATATAGACAAGACAAATAAAATTCTTACCAGTACCGAGTCTACATTAAAGTATTCTCCAATTCCTCCAGCCACACCATCAATAACTGAATCGCGAGTGGATTTGTAAAGTCTTTTTGGCTCCGGGTCTTCTTTGTGATCACTGTTATAATTTCCTGACAAATCTCCATCTGTGCCCACGAACGATGAGTCACTTGAATAATCTATATCCGGATATAGATTATTCAAGTGACTCATCGTTCGTGGGCACAGATGGAGATTTGTCAGGAAATTATAACAGTGATCACAAAGAAGACCCGGAGCCAAAAAGACTTTACAAATCCACTCGCGATTCAGTTATTGATGGTGTGGCTGGAGGAATTGGAGAATACTTTAATGTAGACTCGGTACTGGTAAGAATTTTATTTGTCTTGTCTATATTTGCAGGTGGTGGAGGAATAATAGTATATATAGTTCTCATGCTGGTTATTCCAGAAGAGCCTGAGTATGAAAGAAGAAAAAAAGGTGGATCTGGCACAAAGCGTGGCAAGTCTGTCAGGCTGGTTATAGGGCTTGTATTAATTAGTGCTGGAACTTTTTTACTTTTACGAAAATTCTTCTCATGGCTTGATTTTGATCTGTTGCTACCGCTTATATTAATGCCAGTTGGGTTAGCAATTGTAATTAGTACAATAAGAAGATGAGGGGCGGAAAGAGTATTTTTTCAGGAACTTTCCTGCTCTCTTCTGGTGCAGTACTTTTTTTATCTTACCTGAATATTAATATAAAGCTTGATTTTATATCCAGCTGGTGGCCGATAATACTCATAATTCTGGGCTTTGCATATACTGTAAATCATAAGATTTTTACACCTCTTTTGTCTGGTTCCGCAGGTTTAATGTTTGCCCTTGCTGTTTTTGGGGGTACATCTTTTTTGATTGGAGGCGAAAAGCAGGAATTAAAGTACTCCGCACCCTTTAACTCAAGATACAGGCAGGCGGTGCTGAAAGTAGATACAGGAGTTGGGACATTTGATTTTACTGCCCTTCCAGATAAGGAAAACCTTATTTTAATAGAAGGCGAGAGTACTCTGGATTATCTATTTCAGACCAAAAAAAAGGATGAAAGGGTTGATTTATTATTCAAGCCAGAAAATGATGGTGATTTTATACAGATCCCATTTTTAAATATAGAAAATACTTTTGACATTAAGCTTAACAAACAAACCGAGTGGCATCTTGAAGTAAATGTGGGAGCAGTAAGTAGTACTATGGACTTATCCAACATAAGGCTTGGCACAATAGAAATTAACTCAGGAGCATCTAGTATGCATCTTAAACTGGGGAATATTTTAAGTAAGTCTGAAATTAAAATAGAAGCAGGGGCATCTTTAATAAAAATTAAAATACCGGAAAAGACCGGAGCAAGCATTAAGTTTGAAGGTGGGTTATTTAATAAAGATGTCAGAGGGTTTGAAAAAATAGAAGAAAATGAATACGAAAGCAGGGGTTTTGACGAATGGGATAAGAAAATATTTATGGAAATTAATGCAGGTGCCTCTGATATTAAGGTAGAAACCTACTAGGAAGATTTAATTGAAAACTTTTTTGCTTTTTCTTTTTCTGCTACTTTGGCTTTAAATATAAGCTCTCCTCCCTTTAGCTCCACATCACTACTATCCATTTCTATCTCTTTTGGTAGCCTTACAGATCTTGTTGCCTCAAACATGTAAAACTCATTTTTATAAACAGATTCGTCATCCTCTTCCGTTGTTGACTCCTGTTTGATTTGAAGGGTTAAAATATTATTCTCCAAGCTTAAATCAATATTCTCCTGTTTTATTCCAGGTACTCTGAATTTTACAAATAAAAATCCGTCTTTTTCGGAAACTTTGACTGGAATATCACTTGTAAAACTTGTACTGGATGGAAAGAAATCCAGAATATCCTGCATTCCACCCGGAAAGAAGGATCCAAAAACCGGGAGCTTATTTTTTTGTCTGCTGTCTCTGTTCATGGTTTTTATTTAATTACTTTTTCCAGATATATTTTAAATAAATAATCAGGTTTTTGTCAAGATGTTGTAAGGGTGACAAATCAATATGCTGATCTGAGCTGATTAACCTCTGGAATCAAGGGTAGAAGAATTCTCTTGTCAAAAATACCCTGAGGATGTGGGTTATCATGATTGCCTGGTATGGTATACTCATGAGTTTTACCTCTATTGGCAGTATATCTTTTTATTTTTGTTTTGTGTTTAAATACACCTCACTTTTTAATACAGGTTTTTCAGTACGCAGTAGTTTGTGTGCTGTAGTGCTGGACCTTCTTTCTTCTTGAAACAAAATATATCCATCTAAAATATGTCAAGACCATATAATAGTGCTCGCATATCAGAAAATTTTACTGGCTTTGAATACTTTGCATACCTCTTATAAATATCATGGATGCTAAGCCTGCACTATCTTAAACAGTACACCCTGACAAGTGATAATCTGGGTTTTACCAATAATTTACTTGAAAAGCTGGATAAATTATCCATTAAAAATATTTATGATTTAATTTTAAATATACCAAGAAGATATATTAATTTTAACTTAAAAAAACTGGACGAAGCAGAAGCAGGAGAGGAGGTAACAATCCAGGCTGAATTTGTGCAGGCTACAACAACCAGAATATCCGGAGGAAGGAAATTAATAAAGCTGTTTTTTATAGAAGAAGAGACGGAGCAGGGATTCTTTGCTACTTTTTTTGGTGTGACATTTATGGCAACTCTTTTTAAGCCTCAGGAAAAAGTTTTTGTGTCTGGCAAGTTTCTTGGTGGTTTGGGGTACAAATCTAAAACACAGTTTAATCATCCAAAAATTGAAAAAGCTCAGAATGCTTATTTCGCAAGTGGGATTAATCCAGTTTATCCGGAAACAGTTGGAATTACATCTAAAACCATAAAAAAAGCAATTTTAAAGGCACTGCAGGAAGTGCCAGTTGAGCAGGCATTTGATATTACAAAACACAATTTTTTTAATCTACACGAGGCGCTTTTGAATATTCATAATACAAAAACAGAAGAACTGGCAAAAAAAGGAATAGAATCTTTAAAAATTTTAGAGTTCCTAGATTTTTTTAAGTATTTAAATTCTATTGATAAAAAACAGGAGCAGTTTGATTCTTTGTCATCTACAGAAAAAATCGACATTAAAAAGGCTACTGACTTTGAACTTTCAAAAACACAGATAAAGGCACTTAGTGAAATTGGAAAAGACCTAGAGTCTAAAAAATTTACAAGAAGGGTGCTGGTTGGAGAGACAGGTTCCGGGAAGACAATTGTTGCTTTTTTAGCTGTTTATAAGTGTTTTCAGTCAGGTAATTTCAGTTTAATTTTAACTCCGCTTTTGAATCTGGCTTTTGAGCACTTTGAAACAGCAGTCAAACTAAGATTATTCCCTGTTGGGCTTTTAACCGGGCAGGAGTGCTGGTTTTTTGATGGATTTAATAAAGTTAAAATACCTAAAACTGAGCTTTACAGTTTGATTCTGCAAAAACGGGTTGGTCTTCTGGTTGCCACGCAGGCGGGTTTTAACCAAAGGTTCAGACTTCCTGAAAACTTTGGATTTCTAATAATTGACGAAGAGCAGAAGTTTGGAGTGGAACAGAGAAAAAGACTTGTGCAGAAAAATAAAAAATATCCTCATGTTTTAAAGCTGACTGCTACACCAATACCAAGATCGTTTGCACTTACATTTTTAAAAAGTTTTTCTTTAAGCTTCCTGGATCCTAGAAATAAATTTAAAATAGAAACTAAAGCACTGGAAAAGAAAAATGTTTTTAAAATACAAAAAGAAGTTCTGCAGGTTATGGAAAATCATCAGGTGCTGGTAATTTACCCTAGAATAGAAGGAACAGGAAACATGCAGGATGAACTTTTATTCTGGCAGAAATTTTTTAAGAATTTTAAAATCAGGTGGCTTACAGGACAGGTAAAAGAAAAACAGAGGATTTTAGAAGATTTTAAAAATCAGGAATTTGAAGTGCTTATTTCTACAACTGTAGTGGAAGTAGGGCTTAATATTCCTAATCTAGGTGCTGTCATTGTGGTAAATGCAGAAAGCCTGGGACTTTTAACTTTACACCAGGTAAGGGGAAGGGTTGGAAGATTTTTTGAAGGAAAATGTTTTTTGCTCTCTAGGGCACAGGAAGGTTTAGAAAAACTTAGACCGTTAGAAAAATACTCAAAAGGGATAGATGTTGCCAGGCTAGATCTGGAATCAAGAGGCGCTGGGGATATTTTTGGTATAACACAGGTGGGGAAAAGCTTTAAGGTGGCTTCGTTTGTAGATGAGAAGGAATTTAAAAAGGCTGTTGAGATTTTTGAAGGTGGTGCATAACCTTATTGTATAAATATAATAAAAAATTAAAAATTCGTTGAGCTTCGATGGCGGAACAGGTAGACGCAACGGACTTAAAATCCGTTTCCCGAATGGGAGTGAGGGTTCGATTCCCTCTCGAAGCACTTTGATTAAATATAAATTTACCCCCTGCCAGACAGCTACCACTCAACTCCAAATCACATACTCTTCCTGTCATGTCTCTTATATTTACCCACAAGTTATCGCATTCAAAGGAGCAGACTATAATTCCCCCCTCGCACCTTATTAGGGTGGCTCGCACTTCATTAGTGCTACTTTAACCTTATCCCATTTCAAGGCAGTAGAAAAAAATAAAGCCGGTTTCACACGGCTTTTTTCACTGCCTTGAAACAGTAAGCTGCTCTGCACGCACAGAACTGCTCTGTATGCCCAAAGCTGCTTTAAGGGGAACTCAGGTGCCCCCTTCTACACACTCAGATGATAGTAGCGAAGCTAATTCCCCTTCCTCGAAGGGGTGGACACCGAAGTCTGGCGGGGTGGATAATTCCCCCCTTGTGCACTACAGAGGAGTACCCACAGGGTGCGGTGTTTTCTACTGTTCAGCATAACTATTGCAGGGGCGGACCCGTGTCCGCCCCTGCAATAATAATACAACTGGATATTAAGGGCGGGGTTCTCCCGCCCTTACAATAATATAATTAGATGTTAAAGATAAAATATATATATAATCATAGTCAGTTATTTAATCATTGAATCATAGTTTATAATAATAGAACAGTAATATATCTGCCCAAGATGTTAAAAAGAGGGGTCTGGTGGGTATGATCCTGTTCTATTACACCAGTAAGTCTGGTAACTTTATAATACCAGACTGGAGACAGTGGAATAGTTATTTTTATTATAAGTTAAAAGTTTTTAGTAGCTTAGGTGGTACTAATTACTGATTGGGACCATCCTCTACAATTAACGGAAGGTATAAGATATTACCCTCTCCTGCTGTTACAATTTTAACCTGCTGGGTAATTGTATTTCTTTCTGAGTCTGTTCCAATCATTTCGATGGTCATGATTACAGGATGTCCTTTATATAACTCTCCTTCTTCTGCATACCTGCCTGTTACACTTGTCACTTCAAAAAATTCAGGTGTATTCAGCGATATGTCTGTCTGCTCACCTGACTGAATAATCTGCAATGTAACCGTGGGAGTCTGAATTCCTGTATTGTATAGTATGTAGGAAGTATTGTCTGGGTCATAGCCATCTTCGGGTATCATATAAACATTGGGTGGATTAATTTGTCTGGAGTCAATAACTACTGATTCTGTCAGGGTTCTACTATGTGATAGAGTGGCAAGTCTTGTTTCTATATCTCCACCACTTGGCAAATGAAAAGCCACCACGCTACTTTCATCATGATTCCTCTGGATAACTTGTAAGTTGTTACTTCCTTCTCCGCCCATCTTTCCTTCATCAATCTCTTCCTCTATTGCACTTTCTAATATTACTGCACCAGAGCTGTCCACAGTCTGGCTATACTTAACAACTAGGTGTTTTTCAAATAGTACAGAGAAGTTCTCTTCCTGTACTCTGGCGTAATAGTATACAACAGTTTCTGTGCCCTCGCTGGTATGAGCTTGTTCTACCTGCAAAACTTTTGATTCCAGTATTTCTGGTGCCTGATCAACAGACATACCTTTCTGGATTGCAAGCACCTGAAGAGCATTTTGTGCAGTGGGTACAGGTTGCCAAAATTGTAATGGGTCTTCTCCGCCAGATAGAGGTTTTAAGTAGAGAACTACTTCATTTTCTTCGTCAGATATTATCAGAAAATGATCCTCATCTGCAGGATTCTGGCGAGTGGATACTGATGTAGCCTCATCCACCATTCCACCTATGTCCACAGTTACTATAGTACCATTCACTGGAGAGTTGTAGCTGTATGGAGTATCACGAATTGTATGCAATGTGTGTGAAATATTACCTGTACCTAGAACATCCGCAACAACAGGACCGTCAAGTAGTCTATATAAACCACTAGACCCATGTCCCGGAGGTACTACAGAGGTATCTCTTAAGTATGTATTCAGTTTCCTTTCTTCTAGACCCAAGTCCACCACCAATCCTCCTCGCTCTTCTTGCCCGCACCCATCTTCAGACTGTCTTAATACAATTATGTTTCCTTCCGGATCGGTATCCACAAATAGAACTCCATCCTGTGTGGAAGCACCTTGCAATTCAACACCCGGTTCATAATCACATGCTACCAAGTATATCTGATCGGGATGATCTGGTGGTGCTGTCTGTTGTGCTATAAATTGGTTGCTGTACCTGTACCTGTGGAGGTGGGCAAACAAAATACCCAGCACCCATCGTTGTCAGCAATAGCAATATTAGTAATAAAGGCGGTCTATCTTTTGATATCTCTACCCCCCTTTGTATTCCAGTCTTCTCCTAGTTTAATCATCTTTAGATTTTTCATCTAGAAATAATATATGTCTTAATCAAGTCAAGTTTTTTGAATTTACTGACAAACACTCTTTACTATTTTTTGACATTCTAATTGCACTCTCGACACTTATAAAAAATACTGCCAGAGCTAAGAATAATTCAGCTGTTTCCAGCTCTCTAACATTCATATTATTTGTCCACCAGAACCAGCCCCAGTATCTTACGCTCATATAAAGTCCATAGATTATGGCTAACAGGAAAAAATATAAAAAATATTTACTGCCGGGTAAAAATAACTGAAAGTATTTAAATAATTTTATCTGCTTTATTCTGTTATAAAATAATATTGTCAAGCACCCGGTAAATCCAATAAAAAAATGTCCAAAATCTAATAAATGTGCCCCTAGTCCAAGATTATGTAAAGTGGTCTCTTTCTGAAAATTATGTTTTTCAAAAAAATCTCCAGAACTCCATCCAAATATTCTTTGTCCCCAGCTTATTTCCTCCATTGCCCATACAAAAAGCATTAAAGTAGCAAACAGGTGTGCCCATCTGAAATATAATTTATGGTTAAAAATTAATATAGTAATGAATATGTTAACAACAGTAGCCAAAAGAATCAGTATCATTTGTAAATTTTCAAAAGGTCTGTCTTCGCCGGCAAGGGCGTCCAGGCTGTCTATATCATTAAAACGGAGGTAAACCACCAGAATAAAGACCGGTAGGGGTAGTAAGAAGATCAAGAAATCTAAAACATTTTTATTTGTTTTGAAAAATCCAGAGAGTCCAGCTGTGCCCATCTTTATGCACACAAATGCTAGTGGCCAGACTGGCTAATAGCAAGCAATATCAGACTGTTCTAAATACTTTTCTGTCTTTAAACTCCTGTCTCTTGCTTTTATTCCAGTTTGTAATGGGGCGTATGTATCCAACTACTCTGGAATAAATTTCACATCTTATCCTGTTTTCTTCTGTCAGCTCTTCACCTTTTTGCAGTAGTTCTGCATCGTGCTTAGGGCAAAATTCATGTTCTCCAGATATATACCCATGCTTAGGGGATATGCTGAAGGTGGGGGTTATTGAAAAATATGGCAAAGTATAATTATGGCAAATCTTTTTAATCAGATTTTTTATGGAGTTATAGTTTGTAATTCTTTCGCCTAGGTAGAGGTGTTTAACAGTACCTCCTGTGTATCTAGATTGTATTTTATCTTCCAGATCTAGCGCTTCAAAAATATCATCTGTATAATCAATTGGTAACTGGGTAGAATTAGTATAGTATACCTCGGCACCTTTTTGATATCCTTCCTCATTGGCACTTATTATTTCATCACCAAACATGACTTTATCTTTATTAGCCAGTCTGTAGGCGGTAGATTCTGCGGGGGTTGCCTCCAGATTGTACATATGTCCCGTTTCTTCCTGATACTCTACCAGTTTGCTATTCATGAAATCCATAACTTGGAGTGTAAAATCCTGAGACGCCTTAGACCCGATATCCTCCTTTAAAAGATTCAGGCATGCTTCATTCATACCAACTATTCCGATGGTGGAAAAGTGGTTTTGCCAGTAATTACCAAATCTGTTTTTTATGTCTCTTAGAAAATAAGTAGAATACGGGTACATTCCCATATCAGTTAAAGTATTAATATGAGACCTTTTAATCTCCATGCTTTCTTTTGCTGTATCCATAAGCATATCGAGCCTGCTCAGAAAATCTTCTTTACTTCTAGATAAAAGACCAAGTCTAGGCATATTTAAAGTTACAACACCTATTGATCCGGTAAGCGGATTAGATCCAAAAAGCCCACCTCCTCTTTTTTTCAATTCTCTATTGTCCAGCCTCAGTCTGCAACACATGCTCCTAGCATCTTCCGGATTCATGTCTGAATTTACAAAATTAGAAAAATATGGAACTCCATACTTTCCTGTAATTTCCCACAAACTATTTAAAGATTTACTCTCCCAGTCAAAATCTTTTGTAATGTTGATTGTTGGTATGGGAAATGTAAACACCCTTCCCATTGCATCACCTTCTGACATGACTTCAAAAAATGCTTTGTTAAATATGTCCATCTCTTCCTGAAAGTCGCTGTAGGTTTCTTTTTGAGGTTGACCACCAATTACAACTGGCTGATCTTTAAACAAGGGTGAAACCATTAAGTCTAGTGTAATATTTGTAAATGGAGTCTGAAAACCAACGCGGGTTGGGACATTTAGATTGTAGACAAATTCCTGAACAGCCTGCTTTGTGTCTTTAAAATTTAATCCATCATATCTTATGAAGGGTGCCAGAAGTGTATCAAGATTAGAGAATGCAATAGCACCAGCCACCTCTCCTGTAAGGGTGTAAAAAAAGTTAACTATCTGCCCAAGAGTACTGCGTAGATGCCTTGGCGCACGGCATTCAACTTTATTGGATACTCCGCCAAAGCCATTTGTAATTAAGTCCATTAAATCCCACCCGACACAGTAAGAGGCAAGTGTCCCAAGGTCGTGAATATGAAAATCACCGGATTCATGAGCACTTTTTATACTTTCAGGATAAATTTTGTTAAGCCAGTAGACTTTCGTCAGTTCGCTGGTCAGATAATTGTGCATACCTTGCAGAGAGTATCCCATATTTCCGTTTTCCTTTACCTGCCAGTCGTTGTCTGAAATATAATTATCCACTAGATCCACTACATTTACATGGTCGGGGTGTATGCCTGATAAAATATAATTCTGAACAGGATTGGCTGATTTGCATGAAACCTTTAAATTTTTAGTTATTATGGGGCTGTTCATTTATTTTAATATGTTTAACTACAATTAAAGTTTAACACCATGCTTTTTTTTAGAATGCTTAAAAATAAAAAAAGTGAGCACAGAATTGATTGATTTTTTTAAAAAACAGACTACACAAAAAGCATGAATTATTGGTATTCTAGTGTAGTAAGGGGCAGGTTTTAATGTTGCTACACAAAAAGCATGAAGTGAACATAATAATTTATGAGTAAGAGTAATTTCTGAATTCTGCAGTGAGCAAAAATTTTTGCTCACTGTATTTACAGTCCAGTATTACTACCGTAGGGGCGGGAGAACTCCGCCCCTACGATTATATAATAGTAGCGAAGCAATTCCCCTTCCCGTAACCTTAACAGGCGGCTAAAGCACGCCTTAAGCGGTTACGGGGTGGACGCTGAAGTTTGCTAAATCTGTTGTGTAGGCTACATAAGCTTTCTGTAGAGTATTTTCTGGAAGGTTTCAGGTGGGTTCTATAGTAATGAAGCATTATAAGAACCTGATTCTCTATAGTATGTTCAGGAGCTTTAC
>CAYMEI010000005.1:0-19532 GCA_964389605.1 uncultured Candidatus Saccharibacteria bacterium
TTTACTTTTTTCTTTTTAAAGGTCAGGTTATCTTTAATAATTTGAATCAGACCTTGATGACCATAGTAGCGAAGCTAATTCCCCTTCCCAGAAGGGGTGGACACCGAAGGTGGACGGGGTAGTCCCTGATCAAAACCTGAAAAACACCCCGCCCTACGGGCACCCCTCCCGCACCTTATTAGGGCGGCTTACGCACGCCCAAAGCTGCTTTAAGGGGAACTTAGTGCGATCTTCTACACATTCAAGTGATAGAAGCGAAGCTAATTCCCCTTCCCGTAACCTTAGCAGGCTGGCTACGCACAGCCTTAAGCGGTTACAGGGGTGGACGCTGAGGTTTGTTAAATCTGTTGTGTAAGCTATAGAGACTTATGCTAGAAAGTGTCTAAGTAATTTTCAAGTGGGTTCTATAAAATCCCTGCCCACAGCACCAAAGACATTGTAAAATATGCAATACATGAAGGATATACACGGACTCAAAGCTAAGGCTCAGACTGGACAAGCCATTTACTGCACAGGTTATAAGCTAGGTTTTAGCTGAATTTAAAGTACTGGAAATAAATTTTGTTGATACAGATTTAGCTGAAGTGATTGGGAAGATTTACAGCAATTAATCGGAGTATTCAAATCTACCTATAAGTCTGACTTCTTTACCTCCAAAACCTTTCTTGAATCTGGTTATACCTTCCCAGCCTTTTTTTGTTGTAGTGGTATCTATTCCAAAAAAATCATAAAACCAGAATCCATGTTTTTGAGCATACTCAATTACCTTGTAATGCATAAAGAATGCTGGCATTTTATTTCTGAGTATATTGCTACTTGCCCCAAAAAGATAGGTGCATGTTCTACCAAAAAAAATCCATATTCCAGCAGAAAGTATTTCTCCACTTTCTTTATCTCTTACTAGGAATAATTTGCTGAACGATGTATTGGTACTTTTTAATAGAGTTTTGTAGTAAGAGTCTTTGAATTCTGTAAACTCATTGCGCCTGGCCGTTTCTTTTTGAAGTTCAAGGAACTTTTTTATACCCCATTTTTCTCTAGATTCAATAAGTTCAAGACCTTTCCTGCAGGATAAATTAATATTGTACCTAGTTTTATGATGCATTTTTGTTTTCAGGTCATCTATATTTTCCTGTAGATTTAAAAAAGCTGTTTCTTTTGGAGAAATAGAGTGCTCCAAGTACTTGTATCCTTGGCTGGAAATCTGTTTAAATACTTCTGAATCTTTGTTCTCTACAAAACATGGCTCAATGACAATTTTCTTAGAGATCTGGTTGAAATTTAGATAATCTCCAATACAGGTTTTTTTGCGTTTTGCCAGTTTACTGACCTTAGACAGGAATATTTGAGACAGATATTTACCATCTATTTTATCCACAAAGAAACTCTCAGGAACTATTGGCCCTCTGTGTGCTTCAAGAGAGCATGTTTTTGGCCAGAACCACTTTCTGCTTGATGTGAATTGTCCAAAGGCAACAAGATCATGATTTTTAAAAGCCCCTATCCTTATTACGCTATTACCAAGAGCTTTCTTAAAAACACTCCACTGGTATGATTGCAGAAAACCAAAAAGTGGGGAGTACTTTTGAGTCAGTTTATTTTGTAATTCAACATACTGATTGTTTTCCAGAATTTTAACTTCCAATCTATTCCAAAATTAACCTGAATCATTAAACTATCAATTATGGTTTTGTGTTTTACATTTCAATACTAATAATTAAGCTTAACCTGAAATGGTAGCAGTTCCAAAAAAGAAACCATCGCATGCGTCTAGGGATAGCAGGCACAATGCACTGGTTTTAAAAAAACAGAAACAGCAAATTAGTCTTGTTAAGTGCAAGTCCTGTGGTGCATTAAAAAAGAACCATGGAGTATGCCTGAACTGTGGAAAGTACAAGGGTGTACAGGTGGTAGACTTGCTAAAACGACAAAAAAGGTATTCTGATAAGCTGGAAAAATACAAGAAACAGGTAAGGGAGCAAAGACCGATAGCATAATTCTAGTAAGAAACAGCCGTACAAGGTTTGTTCAGTCTTTGTTTTTATTTTATTCTCTGGAAGAAGCAGATATCCATTCGTTTTCTTCTGATTTGCAGATTGAGTCAGATGATGAAGAAGAAGATATTCTGCCTGCCGAATACGACAAAAAACATCTTGAAAAACTCTGGCATGCGTTAAAGAATAATTTTAATGATGTTTTATTGACTATACAGAAATCTGCTCCGGCTTTTGAGTTGCAAAAAATACCCTCAATAGATAAATCAATAATTACTTTGGGTATATTGGAGATGTTTTATTTCAACAAATCCCCCAAGATTGTTATTAATGAATGCCTTGAGATAGCCAAAGAATTTAAAGGTGAAGATAATCCAAAATTTATAAACGGTGCAATGTTTAAAGTATTTTCTGTATTTTTAAAGCTAACTCCAGAAGAAGAAGAGATTTTTGGTCTGGCACACAGGCTAGGCTTTAATTTCAGTAAAAGATATCCATTGATTACAGCATTTGTGCATAGATCAATATTAAATGAGTCAAGGCATTTTAACGAATCCTACGAAAGGCTTGAGTTTCTTGGGGATAGTCTGATAACCAAAATAGTCTCCTCTTATTTATTTGAGAGATATGAAAAAGAAAATGAAGGTGAGCTGACAAAGACAAAACTTAACCTGATAAACGGAAAAACCCTGTCGGAGGTTTCCAGGGAGATTGGATTATCTGAACATATTATTTTTGGTAAGGGTATAGATAAAGCAAAAACAGACTCGTCCTCTACTGAAGATGTATTTGAATCTTTTAGTGCAGCCATATTTCTTGAGTTTGGCGAAGAAACACTGAAGAAGTTTCTGGTGGAGTTTTTAATAGAGCCAAGACTGGAGCAGGCATCGTCAGAGGTAAATCCAAAGACGCAGTTGCAGCATATCTGTCAGGGTGAGTTTAAAATTACACCTTCTTACAGACTCATATCTCATGATACATTAGCCGAAAACAGTCAGGAAACTTTTGAGTGTGGGGTATTTTTAGGGGAGAAACAGCTGGCTTCTGCTAAAGGGAGTAATATTAAGTCAGCCGAAATGGAAGCGGCGTTAAAAGCTGTGGAGATTCTAGAAAACATGCCAGAAGATCATAGGCTGGCACTAGCCGATCAGCAGGAATAACTTGAATAATGGAAGTAGCAATAGACGCATCCAGATATTTTTATAAAAAACCAACAGGAGTAGAAGTATTTTCTCAAAAATTAATACCCGGGCTTGCAGAGTCTCTAAATAGTAGGGGGTTTAGTATAAAATTACTGGTCAGACCATCTCAAAAAGAAGATGTTCTAAGAGTTTTCCCAGATAAAAGTGCCGTAGTTGGTCCAGAAAAATTCTGGACTATGTATGGACTGTCCAAGCACTTTTTAAGACACTCTCCTGATATTTTTTACTCCCCATCACACACTCTGCCACCTGTTTTGCCAAAAAAAAGCTTTTTAAATATTCATGACATTGGCTTTAAGGAGTTTCCGGAAGTGTATAAAAAAGCACAAAGAATCTATCTGGATATATCATCTAGGTTTGCTTTTAAAAATGCAACGGGGATTTTTGTAGACAGCTTTAGCGTTAAAAATAAAATAAGCGATTTTTATAATGTAAAATCAAGCGTGATGGATAAAATTCATGTCACATATCCTGGGTTTTCACGGGAAGATTTTTTAGGCGGATTTGATTTTCATGATCAACTGAAACAAAGAGAGGCGCTCAAGAAGTTTAATGTTCAGACAAAGGAGTATATATTAGTAGTTGGAAGAGTTGAGCAGAAAAAAAATTTTAATACAGCACTAAAAGCTTTTGCCAGAATATCAGAGAAACATAAAGACTTGAAAATTGTTTTTGTCGGGGGAAGGGGGTATGGATTTGAAGAATTTCAAAAGATACTTTCTGATCTTAAGATCAAAGAGAAAGTTGTATTAACAGGTTACTTATTAACAGAAGATCTTTTAACACTTTACAACAATGCACTGGTTTACTATTCACCCTCGCTTTTAGAAGGATTTGGTTTTACTGCCTTAGAGGCTTTTTGCTTTAATCTGCCAACCGTTCTAAGCAATAATTCCAGTTTTCCAGAAGTTGCAGGAAGAGGTGCAATTCTTGTTAACCCTGTAAATATTGATGAAAATGTAGAAGCACTGGATCACTGCATCGTTAATCCGGTATCCTTGGAAGAAGTAAAATATCAACAGCAATCTCTGTCCAGATTCAGCTGGGAACGGTGCATCGGGGATGTTTGTAATCAGATAATTGCTTAGTAAAATTTAATGTGAAAGGTAAATTAATTTCAGGATGATGAATAAGTTATTATATTTTATTGCTTTTATTGTTAATATTTTTGCATTTTTATTTCCATTTAACATAAATATTTCAACCTCTTTTGATGAAAATTCAGATGACAAAATTGGGCTGGAGATATTTTATAACAATTTTGAAAAGATATTTAACAGTGAATATTTATTAAGAGTTAATAATAATCCAGAGGAGCAGGTTTTGGAGGTGAATCCTGCGGAGCAGACAGTTGGGGCAGCAGACACAACAAACCAGCCGTCTTTTAACGAGAATGTAAGGGTTGCAAAGTACAGTGATCTCAGGAATCAGCTTCAGATACCGTCTTTGGGTGTTACAACACCGATAGTATTTCCTCCTACGGCTTCCAACGAAGATGTAACTGAGTATCTAAAAAGTGGGGTAGCCCTGTATCCGGGGACTGCCAGGATAGGTCAACAGGGGAATGCATTTATTTTTGGACATTCCAGCAACTATTCGTGGATAAAAAGCGACTACAATAGAATATTTGCTACGCTACCCAATGTACAGGTTGGATCTGAGATTATTGCAATACAGAATGGTGTTGAGTACAAATATAGAATATTTGATAAGTTTGAGGTTATGCCGGATGAAACATGGGTGCTGGGGTCTAACCCGGGAAACTGGTCACAAAGGAAAAATCTTCTGACTCTTATGACATGTACACCTGTTGGATCTAACGCAAGAAGATTAATAATCTGGGCCGAACTGGTATCTTAGATTTTGGAAGAAAGATATACGATAACATTTGATGAAGTGGGCAGAGGTGCACTGGCTGGGCCAGTGACAATTTGTGCTGTTTGTTACAATTCTTCCAGCCTTGGTCTAGTCCGTCAGGCATTTTCATCAGCCTCAAAAAATAAAGGGGTGGTAAAAGACTCAAAAAAACTTACT
Source organism: uncultured Candidatus Saccharibacteria bacterium (assembly GCA_964389605.1). GTDB lineage: Bacteria > Patescibacteriota > DYJS01 > DYJS01 > CAYMEI01 > CAYMEI01. The sequence goes on from CAYMEI010000005.1 coordinate 5,231, forward strand.
GGAGCAAAAAGAAAAACTATAGCAAGAGCATTAAAGTCAAGCGGTATAAAATATAGCCTGACATCGGTGAGTCCGGGTTTTATTTCCAAGTACGGCATGTCCAGAGCTTTAAAAGAGTGCATTTTAAAAAGCATACAAAAACTGAATATAAAAGATGGCGAAGTAAAAAGACTTGAATTTGATGGCAGACTTAATGTCAAAAAAGAGTTACCTCATCTGCTCCAAGTATGCGAAGATAAACTGGATGAAACAAATATTTTTTGTGCCGGTGCCAGCGTGATTGCAAAAGTACATCGTGATAAGATGATGGATTTAATCTCCAGGAGGTACCCCGATTATGGTTTTGAGCAGAACAAAGGATATGGTACAAAAAAGCACATAGAAGCTATTCGTACTAACGGATTCAGTCCGGTGCACAGGAGAAATTTTATAGTTAAGAGCTTACTCCCAAGACAGGGTTCCGAGTACGAAAATCTGGTTTGCAGGATTTTAGAAAAAAGAGGATTTGAAGTGATAGCAAGAAATTTTTTTGTAAAAAATACAGGGGAAATTGATATTGTGGCGAGAAAATCCTGTTATTTATATTTTCTGGAGGTAAAATACAGAAAAAATGAAAAGTTTTTAAAAATGGAGGAAACTATTACAGACAAAAAATTAAACTATATCAAAAAGTGTGCACAGGAATTTGTGCTACAGAATAATCATCTGGATGAACTGGAATGTAAATTTCTGGGAGTTACAATTGAGGGGAATCAGAAAACAATCAAATTTTTTTCGCTTACATAGTGCAATTAAAAGAAGAATCTTTAGAAAGAATAACAGATCTGGCAGGCAAAAATAAGCAACCTCTTTTAATAGTTACGCAAAACATGCTAATGGTTGTCTCATATATTAAGCGTACAGACAGAAGAATTCATCTAATAAGTAATTATGATCTGGCAACCTTAAGAGAGATAGTGATCCCGCTCCTTTCAAGCAGAGGAGACGACATAATAGTGTTTAAGGATTTCAATATTGCCTCTGGTGAAGCACAGCAGTTTTTATTAAAATCAATGGAGGAATCTAGGGATACCAAAATGATTTTTTTAGCCACAAGGAAAACTTTCTTAAAAACTTTTTTAAGCAGGTGCCAGGTTTTTGATATTGTGTCCGGTGTACCACCTGACACAGGTCAAGACATAAAAAACTTGAAATCTGCTGTGCTGGATATTTTACAAAAAGACAAAAAAGAAATGGACAACGAATCTAAGAGGGTTGCACTGGATGATAAAATAGAGGAGCTGTTAAATTTATCAGGGCTAAGTTCTAAAATTATTCAGGATTTACTTACATATAAAAGATTTTTAAAATCAAACTGTAATATTAAATTAATAGGGAGTCAGATATTATGGAGCTTATCTACTTAGGAGGACTTTTTACATCCTTGGCTGTTATTTTTGCTATTATGATAAGATGGTGGGTAGATTCCAGACTTTCTGCACTGGAGAAAGAGCAGAAAAAAGACGCCCCACAAATGAGCGATGTGCCAGTTAACCAGGTTATGGATTACTCGGGCATGATTTACAAAGTAGAAAGAGAAATAAAGGTACCCAGACTGGAAGTAAAACTAAGTAGTCCCAAGATTTCTCCTGTCAGAAAAAGCAAGACACTATCTTTTAAGGTAAAAAAGCCAAAGATAACCAAGAAAGGGTGAGCATATCTCTGCATTCGTTTTTCTGCTAGTCCTGACTATTCCCACTTTCCAACTCCAGCTCATCATTCTTATCAATCCATGTTTATTTTTATCACCCTTTACCATGCCTAGATTCATCAGGGGCATATTAACGGTATCACTTGTCATCGTGGAGTCTTGATTAGTTCAGGAATGATAAGTATAGAGGTGCAGAATTTTTCGTTTTTTCAACCTCTTATTGTATCTTTTAAGACGAAAGCTGGGGTTTAAATGTTAATCTATGCTAGGCACAGATAAAGAGCAGCTAAAAATAATAAAAGAGTTAGAAGGAAAAGCGGGTAATAAAATTCCACACCTGAAGCCTGATACAGAGATGGATTATGATACTGTTGGATATAAAACAGATGAAAATAATAACAGGGAAGTCTAGCCCATGCACATAAGATGGCGAAGAATCAACCATCCCTCCTTTCTTTGAGCTTACCTCACCCCCACCTTCAAAAACCCTAAACAGATAAATTATTATGAACTATGATTCAATGATTAAATAACTGACTATGATTATATTTATATATTTTATCTTTAACATCTAATTATATTACTGCGGGGGTGGACCCGTATCCGCCCAACCTGTTAAGGTGTAACCGCTTAAGGCGTGCAGAGCAGTTCTGTGCGTGCTTTAGCCGCACTAATGAAGTGCAAGCCGCCTGTTAAGGTTACGAGAGGGGTGGCAGGCGGAGCCTGACGGGGTGGATTAAAAAATTATATAGTAACTGTACATTGCAGGGGGGCGGACCCGTGTCCGCCCCCCTGCAATAATAATACAACTGGATATTAAGGGCGGGGTTCTCCCGCCCTTGCAGTAGTTCTGCTGAGTAGCAAGTAGCTTTGGTTTAAAGATATGAGCAAGGGCGAGTCTGGCAAGGCAGATATTCAGCTTCCATGTATTACATTTTAAAACAATCTGATAAATTAAAGATGGGTGAAAAGAGACATACTGTTTAAAGATTTCTTTATAGAAAACTACACCCCTCTTTACAGATATGTAAATTTTAAAATCTGCGACCCGGAATCATCCAGAGAAGTTTTAAAAAAAGCATTCGAAAAGATATACTTTAAGTTTGGCAGGCTAAGAGATCCAAAAATTAAACTACTGAAAGAGATAAAAAAACACCTTAAAAAAGATTTTGCAGAGAGTTATTTTGCAGAAGGCTTGATAAATATTCTGGATTTACAGGAAGCTGCAAGGCTCCGATTTTTAAAGAAAATCCAATCGCTTAAAAAAACAGAAAGTGATATTCTGGAATTAAAATTTATAGCATCTTTAAGTAACAGTGAAATAGCACGGCTGTACAAAAAAACAGAGAAAAGGATAGAAGAAATATCCGGCAGGAGTATTAAAAATCTTAAAAAGCTTGAGTCAAAAATTGAGTAATCCTACAAAAGAATTTTCCATGTTTCAGCTAAGACTGGACGAAAATTTTATTGACAGTGCCAGCAATAAGGAGGTAGCCAGAGAGCTGGATAAATTTTTGTATGGTCAGAACAATAAAACCAGTTCTTTTTTTGATAAACTAAAAAGGCGTTACGATAACTTTGCTGAAAGACCAAGTACATCGGCTGATTATCTGTTTGATGAATTTTATGCATCAGTTCAGAATAAAGATAGTCCTTTCAGAAAAATATTTAAACTGACAAAGCCTGTATTCTATGTAATTACTTTGCTTACAGCAATTATTGCTGGATTGAATTTTGGGTTTATTGGAATGCAGGTTACTGCACCAGGACCTTCCAGTGTGCTGGCTGACGGCATTTTTATGAATGCTACAAAATTTTTTGAGTATGGCGTAAGCAGTGATTCAGATTTTATAATTACCGGACCGGAAGAATCTTTGAAGAAGATAAAGAGGGTGGTTTCAGATTCAGGTGTAGGGGTTGAGATTATACAAAAAGGAGATCAGGTAGTGGTTGAGCCAACGGTCAGCCTTCCGTTGGGAAGTGTGGTAAATTTTAAGATAAATGGACGGCCAGACCTGAACTTTCCTTTTTTCATAGAACCGCATTTTGAGGTCACAGGTTCTTACCCGGAGAATAATCAGAGAGTAGCAGATATTTCTGATATCAGTGTAGACTTCAGTAAAAAAGTAGATATAGATTCGCTTGCCAATTCTTTAAAAGTTTACCCGGCTTTTAAATTTGAGATACAGCACACTGGCAAACAGGTAAAAATTATCCCAGAAAATACTCTTAGCGGGCAGTATAAATTAATTATTCCACAAACAGTAAAAACCACAAGAGGGGAGGAACTCCAGAGAGATTTTGAGTTGACTTTTTTTTCTGATAACAGTAAAGAAAATTTTATCCTTCCAGATGCATCTTATTTTAATGTACACCCCAGCTCGCCTGCACAGGAATACTTTGCCTCAGACTTTGGTGAATTAATGGTAGATTTTTTTGAATTCCCCGAATACAACATGGAGGATTATTTTTATAATTATTCTTTTGATTTAAGCTCTCTAAAAAAATACTCCAGTATTAAAATTAAAAAGCAGAGTGGTATATTTAAGATAGATCATGTTAATTTAAAAAATCAGTACTACCTTGTCAGGGTTTCCAGTATGGACATGAGCACCACCTCCTTTTTTGTTTTGAATAAGACCAGTTTGGTATCCAGGATTTATAGTAAAGGGGGTATTAATACAATTTTTGCTGTTAGTGCAGAAGGAGAGAAAGTCTCAGGGGAAGTGCTTGATGTTAAAAATAACAGTTTGCACCTGCTGAAAGAGGGTGTGGTACAGATTAAAGATACTGGTGGGGACATATTTAAAGTTACCAGCAAAGAAGAAGAGTCTCTTTTTATACAAAAAAGCAATATACCGGGTAAAGATTCCTGTAGTCTGCATCAGGCAGAGCTGAATGGTTTGATTAGCTTCTCTGCACCATTTGCAGTACCGGGACGCAAACTTGCAATTTTCGGGTTCCTGAACCTCCCTGCATCAGATTTTATTGAGTACCCGGAAAATATCAGTATGGATATGGTTTACAGTTCTGGCACGGAAGGCGATCCACTTGACAGGCAGGTGATTTTAAGTGAGCATATTGAGTCAGGTGAGGGTAGACTTTTTAATAAAACAGTTTTCATTCCCGAAAATCTTAATGAAGGTAAAATCAGGGTTAATTTTAACATACCGAGTGGATTTGTGTGCAAGGAGATTCCTGTCAGGTCACCAGAGCCTGCACAGGTGGTTATTAAGCTAAGTGGGCTGGATGAGCCAGTGGTAGCAAATGAACGAGTAGATTTTGTAACATCTGTACAACTGTTTAATGGGTTGCCACTTTCTGACAGACCTGTAAGAGTGGAGAGTGAGCTTATTCCCGGTGGATTTATAGAGTCTACAACTAATTCTTCTGGACTGGCAAAATTTAATTTTACCCCTAAATACATTGACTCTGCTCCTCAGTCACTGGATACTCCGTTATCGCAGATGCCCGTTACTATATCAGTTATATCTCAGGATAGACTGGTGTCCCAAACTTTCCCGGTTATAGTACACAAGGCAGGTATAGCAATAAAGCCAATTAGTACCGTATTTAATTTTTCTGGTTTAAAAGGGTCTTTTATGGGGGAGTTGATAGACTTAAAGCACAACAGATTGATAGATAAAAACTTTAAGTATCAGGTAGTAAGGTTTACAGAAACAAAAGAGGTGATTTCTTCTTCAGAGGGAGAAAAAACTATCTCAAGAATCCAGGAAGATATTATTGTGCAGGAGGATGCCATGTCTAACAGTGAGGGTATTGTTGATCTGGGTTTTACAGTAGAAGAATACGGCAGGCACTGTTTAAGGTTTTTTCTGGAAGAAGAGGGGAGGGAATCTGTATTCAGTATTGATATTGAGTTTTTTGCTGAGGATGCAGATAGACCTGTTATTGAATTTGATAAAAAAATATACCGGGAGCCAGGAAATATAGATTTTGGTATAAATGGTGAAAAGGAGCTCTTTAGGTTTATAAAGTATGGAAATACCATAAAAATTCTCAACAGTAACTCTTTCAGTTTAAATGAATATAATATTAACCTGAAACCAGCAATATATGTTCTGTGGGTTAATGAAATGGGACTACAATCTATAAAGCAGGAAGCTCCAGTTTTTTTTAATAATGGTAGTTTTAATGTAAGTGCACCTTCTTCAGGACTGCCCGGAGAAAAAGTGCAGATTAATATAGAAAATGCACAAGAAGAAGACAGTTTTTTAATCTGGGGTACAAACAGGGCATATCAGGATATTTTACAGACCAATCTTTTAGCACCAAATCATCTTAATCTCAATGCCGAACCTTTGTGCTCAAAGGAAGACAATAATGGTCAGTTAATACATTCGCAATATACTTATAAATCAGATCAAAAATGCAACCACGGTGAAGTACTGATAAAAAATCAGGCTGCAGATATAAAAAATAATGCATTAAGTCTCAGAGGTATTAACTCATATCTTGTAGACCCAATTATATTTAAAGGTATTACAGATACCGTAGAGGTTAAGTTGCCTGAAGAGCATGGCCAGTATAGATTTTTTGTGTCCAGAGTCAGCAAAAATGGTGAATTGCTTACAAGGTACTTTGACATAGATCTGGTAGAAGATTTTTACATCAAAGCCAACCTGCCGGACTACATGGTTCAAAATGACTCTTTTTTTGTACAGGTGTTTTTATATAATAATCTGGACAGGGAGCAAAGGGGAACTCTAACTATACAGACAAAAGATAAAATGAAAAGCGCTGTCAGTTCTCAGGAATTTATAATTCCACCCAATGATTTCCTGATAATTGAGTCTCAGATGCTGGCCAGAAAATCTGGGCAGGGCAAACTGAAAATTAATTCCAGTACCACTCCGGGAGAAGATGGTGTAATAGAAAAAGATATTGAAATTTTTCCGGTAGCAAGAAGTGTAGAAGAAAAAGCTTACGGTTACAATAAAGAACTGCTGTTTGACTTTGATAATAACGATAACATAGACATTAAAGGTGCCAGTGTGCTTGTATCGTACAGTCCGCTTTTTGATTTTAAAAATCAGATACTTGAGTCTCTAAACCAGTCACCGCTGAATCAGGATCAGCAAATTACAAAACTTTACATACTGAATATGCTTTATGGTGAATTTGACAGATACCACTCCATAATGCCTTACTCGCAGGAAGAATTAGCAAAAGAGCTAAATCGTTCTGTTGAACTTATAACAACAATTATTGATAAAGCAGATAAAAATATTAACCCCTTATCTTTTTCTGCTGTTTTGGGTATTTGTACAGACTTTACAGAATATAGATGGATACAGAGAGGAACTTGTGGCACATTTGACCACTCTGTAGATGAATCCCTGGATATGTACAAAAGACTTATGCAGGTGTTTTTATGGAAAGACCGAGGTGCAAAAATACTGTTTACGCAAAAGATATTCAATAGTCTGGAGAACTTAAGTCCAGCAGAGAAAGCAATATTATTATTAATTTATAGACAAATAGAAGCCAGCAGGTACTCTGAAGAAACTAGGGAGTCTCTGGTGAAGAGTCTGCAGAAAGATTCAGATCAGCTGTGGATAGAATCAGATTTTTTAAGTGCCAATTTTTTATTACTGGAAATATTTCCTGAGGAAACAAAAAATATCCTAGAGTTTCTATACAGCCAAGATATGACCATTAGCACTTCATTTGTGGATTTGCTTGCACCATCTGTGAGCGTGCTTAATTCTGTGGTAGATCGGCCTGACCGCCCCGTGGGTATGAATGGAGATCCCATCAGGATATTTATCAATAATAAAGAAGAGTACTTTATACTTGGAAAAGAAATACTGGAGGCAGGTGGATCGGGGCTAAGAATAGAAATACCAAAAGAAAAATTTACAAAAGGGAAGAATGATATCTTGCTAGACACGGGTAGTGACTTTTATAGTATTTTGACCATGAAGACAGGCAGAAAAACATGGAAACTGGTAGAGCCAGAGGTGCACCTGAAGCGCCAGATTGTAGACAAAGATATGAATCCGGTGGACTTGCAGGATATAAAGTTTGGGGAAGTATTCTTTGTAAAAATTGAGGCACCTTCGGGGTACATAGTAGAAGATGCCATACCGTCGGGTTTTGAAGTTTTGGAGTACATTAATCTAAACTTGGATATGGTAGATGTGTCGGTGGACTATTTTGTGAAAGATGGTAAAGTAAGAGGGTTTTTAGATAAAAATGATATGGCACTTTTGTATCCGGTAAGATATGTAACTGCAGGTGAATTCATGCACCTAGGTACATATACCCATCATGGTCTGAAGGAATTATTTAAAAAATTTATACCTGGTGAAAAGTTTCAAATTTGAAAAATAAATACTAGTTTTTTTAGGTTAAGTTGAGAGTTTTATTATTTTTTTTATTGGCTTTTAGTTTTGTTCTTGTTTCTGTCAGCTTCAACCTTAAAAGCAGGGCAGGTAATGACATGGTATCTATGCCCATACAAACGGAGGCAAAGAAGTTAGATACCGGATACTCAGGTGAACTTCAGAATATCTTCTTAAAGAATACTAATTCAGTTCCATCTATTTCTGCAGAATACTCCATTCTTTACGAGCCTCAAAGCGGGTATATTCTGTATGGTAAAAACTTTAGCAAAGAAGTATCGTTTGCCAGTATAGTAAAACTTTTATCTGCTCTTGTGTTTCTGGATAGTTCACGGGAGGAAGGTTTAAGCTCTTACTACACACTGCCTCCTGTAGACACAGGGGACAGCCAGATTGGACTGCTAGGAAGAGAGTTTACGGGGATTGATCTCTTAAATGCTTCTATGGTTATCTCTGGGAACGATGCAATTCTTGCACTGGCAGAGAGTGTGGATGGGTTTAAAGAGAAGGCAAACCTAAAGGCGGAAGAGCTGAATTTAAGATACACAGCAATAGAAAATCCGATTGGTTACGATGGCGAAAATCAAAAATCTAACGCTTTTGATTTATCTATTTTAGGATATGAGGCAACAAAGAATAAAACCTTATCTGGTTTTTTTGATGATCTGACAATAGAAATAGAAGCTAGGAATGGGGATACATTCTTTGGCCATAATACCAATAAGCTACTGGAAAGAAATCTGGGGGTTGATGGTATAAAGACTGGAACAACAGCAGATGCAGGGCAATCAGTTCTTTTTAGCTACAGAATAGATGGTATAAAAATTTATGGTGTAGTTTTAAAATCCAGTAATAGATTTTCTGATGCAGAAGATTTGATCAAATGGAGCAGGGAGAGCTTTGGGGTAATAGAAATGGACAGGGCTTAATCTTCCTCTCTCTGTTCTTCTTCATCTGTCAGGTATTCCCCGGTATTCTGATGTTTATTAAAGCGAGGGTCTGTCCGTTCCAAGAAGCGTTGAAGATTAGTATCTTCATCGGCAATTGATTCGGTGCCTGCAGTCTCTGGCTGCTCGTTCTGCTCATCAGGGTTTACTACGTTTAAGCTTACACCGGTCAACTGAGATGCCAGTCGTACATTTTGTCTACTTCTACCAATCGCTATGGCTATTTGATCATATGGTACACGGATGTCTGCTTCTGCTTCGGAGACAAATTCTATATCCTCAACCTGTGCCGGGGACAGAGAATTTTTAATATATTGTTCTATGTCGTCCGAATATTGAATTAGCTCTATTTTTTCATTTGAGAGTTCATCCTGCACAAGTCTTACCCTGACACCTCTGGGTCCAATAAATGTACCCATTGCATCAATACCTTCTACCATAGATTCAATAGCCACCTTGCTTCTTGTTCCGGGTATTCTTGCCACATCAACAATTCTTACACTTTCTTCTTCTATCTCAGGAACTTCTATTCTGAAGAGTTCATAAATAAATTCAGGATCTGCCCTGCTGACTACCAGCTGCTCGCCATATCCAGAAGCCTGAGTATCAATTTCTTTTAACAGTACCTTAAGCCTTTGTCCATTATAGTACCTCTCCCCCGGCACCTGATTTTGATATGGCAGTATTCCCTGCGATTTATCAAAATCCAGGATAACACCTTTTCTGGAAGTTTCTCTTACCACGCCAGTGAATACTCTACCAATTTTGTCTTGGTAAAACATGGCAATATTTTGTCTCTCTGCTTTTAGAAGAGCCTCTTTTAGTGCTCCCATTGCAGACTGAGATGCTATTCTTCCGTATTCTTTTGGTGTTTCGTTTACATCTATTATTTCTCCAACCCGTGGGTTTTCCTTAATCACCCTGGCCATTAGTAAAGAAATTTCAGTTTTTGGATCTTCTACCGACTGCACAACTTTTTTTTGTACAAAAACATCAAATGTCTTGTCTTTTGCATTTAATTCTACTCTAATTTCCTGTTCTTCCGATCCATACTCCTTCCTGTAAGCACTTGAGACGGCAACCTTTATTGCCTCAATCACTTTTTCCAGTGGTAGCTTTCTGTCCTCTGCCAGTATTTCTGCTATCTCAAAAATATCATTCATGATCAATTTTTATAATATTCCAGATAAAAATAAATCTTATTCACTGGGTTCAGTATCTGTATTTTTGCCTTCTGCTTCTGATTGCACAGGCTTAGTCGAACCTTCTTCATCCGGTTGCTCGTTATTATTGGTTGCAGGGTTATCTTCCGGACTACCTCCCTGGTTACCATCATCGTTTTCACCCGTGTCTGCTTTTTCTGCCTGAGACTCAAGCTCGGACATTATCTGATTTAACTGTGTAATAGTATCCAGTGCAGACTTTCTTGTTGCAGAGTCAACTGATGGGTTGTTTTGTATTACAGTCAGATCTTCTATTGCCTCTTCAAACAATCTTACGCTTGACTGAAGGTTATTATCCAGCCTGCCAGATAGTATTTTGGTTTCTGCTCTATCAAAGTATGCTGGTATGAAGTTTGGGTTAATTTCTAAAGCCTTATCCAAGTAGGAGTTTGTAAAGTTGAGTAGCCTTGTGAGTATTTGCCCTCTGACTTCTGCTTCTATCTGATCGCTTTGTAGTATATCTTTTGCGATGCTTAGATAGTAGCTACCAACGCTTCTGTAGATTCCAGCATTAGAAGGGTCAGTTCTAATTAATCCCTCTACTGCATTACTAAATTCATCCAGTACAGACAGATTACCAGATCTGGCAAAATTGCTTTGTATTGCAAGAGTGTAAAGGTTGTGATTCTGATAACTGTCTTTCAGGAAAGGTGCTGTCTCTGATACCATCCTGTTTATCAATACAGTAGATTCACTGGATGTGTTTGTCAGTACATGACTTATTCTGTAGGAAAAATTATCCGGCCTTAGCTCCAGGGCGTTTTTAAACAATTCCTGCTTATCTTCCGATCCTGCTTCCGCTATCTGACCATATCTAAAGTTCACTTTTGCAATAGTAGAAATGGTAAACATAATTACCACCATTGCAAACACTCCAGCCGATACAATTTGCAAAAGCATACTGTCCTTCTCTTCGGAAGGCTTCATTGATTTTTCTGGTTTATGCCTTGTATAGTAAAACCACATTAATACCAGAGCAAAAAATATCCACACTTCGTACATAAAGTCTGTAAAGTATAGAAATATAAATGAACCAAATATTATAAACCATGTTACCTTTTCGGATAAAGATTGATTAATGTACTCTTTTTTGCTACCAATCAGATCAAGGCTCAGTAATACCAAGGGTGCAACAAGCAGTGATAATTTCAACAAAGCAACAGGGAATCCAAAAGACACGATATCATTCAAAAACTCAGTATTCATCATCTGCGGGTTGCCGGTAAAATTCTGGACATCTTGGTCTTTAGAGCTAGATCTTAAATCAATAAATGCTTCATTTGCTTCCCCGGAACCATATCCTGTGAGTGGATTATTTTGCAGGGTTGTAAGAATTACATCAGTGACCAGACTTTTATACTCAGCTTCTACGAATGGAGGGGGATTTTCAAATATATTTATATTATTAATAAACGAAGGTGCGATTAACCCAATCAAACCTATAAACCCAAGCACAGAAGAGATAATTATTTTCTGGGTATCTGCTTTTGATTCATATATCTTAACCCCTACAATTACCATAAAGGGCAGTATTAGCATTATTGTATGTAGCCAGCCAACACTTTCTGCAGAAGTATAGTAGGCTATCAGTAGAAAATTAATCAAAGCCGGCAAAAGGAGGGCATACTTGGCACTGTTAAGCAGATTATTGTCAAAATCCTGAGTGGCAAATTTTAATATGAATATATTTGCGATACTCATCAGGAGCATGAAAGAAAAGGGTGCTGTACCACCTGATCTAAAAAATAAATTAAAACTTTCAAAGTGTGTGGACTCTAGGAAAAATATTGGATAGATGCCGGCTAGGTGAAAAAGTGACACAATGCCTGCTAAAAATATAGGTATTACTAGGGCTATTCCGATAATATCCAAAAGGTTTGATATATTTTTAAAAAGCTTTTTCCCGAAAAGCATAAATAATAGTAAGACCAAGTAGAAACCACCACCCATCATAAATGTGAACCACTCTCCCAAGAATGATATAGGGGAAAAATTCATAAATATAGATAGAAGAAGGAAGATGATTGTTGTGACTAATATTATATCTAGGGATTTTATTCCTTTGTCTCCTTTGGAAAAAATACCATATACAATAGCTGTACTGGCGGAAACTAGGAAGATTAGAAATTTTGTGTCAAGAAGTGTGGCAGGGAGCACCCCTGAAAAAATTGGCAGGTAAGCTACCAGGGATAGACCTAGAATACCTATTATTACCATTCTGAATATGTTTGAGCTTTTGGACATGTTTTTTTATTAAATTTTTATATACTTTTTAATTGAGCTGTAAGATGCCGTCAATGTTACTGTTAGCAGAAATACTGCAGGTAGTAAAAAAAGGATGTAGGCATTTTCTATTAATATGTTCATTACATCAACACTACCAAGATTTTCAAGATAAAATATATCATTCAGGTTCACATTAAACTTATCTATCAAAAAATAAACACCAGCTGAGCTGACCATAAAGCCAATAATGAAGATTAAGACACTTTCAATCAAAAAGGGTGTTCTGATGTAAGAAATATTTGCCCCTACCAGATGCATGATTTCAACTTCATCCCTTCTTGAGCCTATGGAAATCTGGATTGTATTATACACAGCAGAGAAGCACTGAAATCCAAGTACTACAACAAACAATAATAATGAAACTGCAACAGAATCTCTAAGGGCTACTAGGGTGTCTATTTCCTCCTCTGTCTGGGCGTAAAGTCTTTCGGTTGCACTTATGTCTATGTAGTCAGCTAAAACATCAGAATTTCGCAGGCTGTCCAAAAATAGTCGGATATTTGCATCCTGAGCCAAAGACACCTCAATCTGGTCTGGGAATGAGTTTAGTATATCATCAATTGCAGAAGGATCGGTAATATCTGAGCTTGTTAGTATCCCCTCTCTGTCTAGCAGGTTTTCTGCTTCGTCTGCACCACTTATCACCCCTGTTGTCTCAACTTCTGAGAATCTTAGTATTTCTTCTGCCACCAGGCTCAGTTCATTTTGTGGAGTGGTAATTTTTAGTGGTATTACCAGTGTAAATTTACTTGCAGCGTTTTGATAGATAGAGTTAAATACATTTACGCCAAGTGCAGCCACAACCATTACCAGATTTACTGAAAGAAAAGTGATAAGCAATGACACAGAACTGAGGGGGTTTCTAAATATACCCTGTAAACCAAATTTGATAGATCTTAACATAAACCTCTCCTTATTTTCTGATACAAATTAATATTATTCAAGTCGGAATTATTATTCTGGACAGAAGACTCTGGCTCATTATTGTTGATTGAGCCTGCAGCATTGGTATTTGTGTTTTCATTGCCCGTATTGTTGTTCTGAGGGTTACTGCCGGGGTTATTATCTGCGGCTACTTCAACCACTCTGCCATTGATCCCCTGGGATTTTGCCACCAGATCATCTTCTACATCACTTGAATGACCTTTGTATACTTTGCTGATTTCTTTTTCTGTGAACTTATCGATTGCACCTAAGTTTACCTCCAGTACCAGAGGGAATGCCTGACCCACATCAGATAGTGTTGGCTGTATTTCTACGGTAAAAAATCCGCTGAGTGTTTCTTGGTTGTCATCAAACTGATCTGTTGATCCAATGTTCCAGCTTACTATTCTTTGCTGGGAATTATATGTTATGTTCCCTTGGTTTGTGTCCCCGGAAATAAACCTGACTCCACTTGGAAGCCTTGTGGCTACAACTGTTTTACCTGTAGGGGCAAAGCCTCTTTCTATTTCCCACAAAACTAAAAAGCTGGTTTTTTTGCCCACCTCGGGTGGAAAGGGGCCATAGTTATCTGGAAGTGACGAGTCTGGTCTAAAATAATAAGCACTGTTCGTGCTAAGCTCTATATCACTATTAACATTTATCTGAACCTGGTTACTTTGACCGATTACATTATTGTTTGTATCTATTAACTTTACTTCTGCTATAAAGCTTGACTCTTCAGTACTACCTAGCACATTTTCTACCATATCCATACTAAAGTTTATTTCTACTTCATCAGAGGTTTCGGCCTTTAAATTATTAAATCTGGGGTTTTTCAAAGATGTAAATTCAATGGTTCTTCCA
>CAYMEI010000006.1:0-2400 GCA_964389605.1 uncultured Candidatus Saccharibacteria bacterium
AACACCCCACAATTCATATCTTCCGTGTGATATTCAAGATCATAAAAATTTTTGGTTAGTTTGTATTCCATTGATACCTCTTTAACCTCTTCAAAATTATTCTCGTTGAATACAGAAAAAGCAGAAATAACTATTATTTTATTAATTTGTAAGTCTTTGTAGGTTTTAAGAATTTTTAATTTAGTACCTGTGCTTAAATTACCTCCTGCAAGTAGAATAAACTGCGTATTCACAATTATTATTTAGCAGTTGTGGGTGGTATGAAAAGTTCGGTTAATGGAACCCCCTATATTTTCAGTATAGCTTAAAAGAAATAAAATTTACTGTGCAAAAGCTTAAAAATTAGACTGCGCTCTTTGCGCAAACTGATAACATGCCCCACTGTCAATCAATGCTTGTATATCGTCAGCTCTACTATATCCACTATCACCTATGTTGACCAAAAATTGCTCTGGGGTTATCCCACTTCCATGCTGATCAATTATTTGATGTGCTCTGCTGGCAAAAGACGGAACAACCGCCGGTAAATGATTAGCTGTCATTGCAAAAAAATTCTCTATTGCGAATTTTGTTGCAGGATTGTCCACCCTGCTTGTAAGAGAGTTTACATTCTCATAGTAGCCGGGTATGTTAACAAGATAAGTATTCTGATGATAACTTATAAGAAATCTCTGCACATCTTCTTGTGTTAAAAATTTTCTAAGTGCATCTGAGTATGCTCCCCCTCCAGAGGCATTGATAGCCCCTCCGTTGTATTGCCCCATATTGTTAATCCACCATTCTTCATTTCCCATTGTACCAAAAAGTACATTTTTTGATGATTGTGAGATTTCCGGAGCTTTGAGCATCTGACTCATAATATGAGCTCCATGTAAAGTATAGTCAAACTGAAACCAGCTAAAAAAATATGGGTTAGAAAGCACAGCAGGATTATAAGAGCCACCAGTCTCTACATGAAACAGTAAGGTATACATTTCGTAGTTCTTGAATGTTCCAGCCTGTTTTCTTTCAAAAAAATTGCCCTGTACTTCATGCGCTGGCGGACTGTTTACAACCTGACCTACCGCATCGTGACCACCCTCAACATTAGCCAGATCCATTCCTACAGGAGACACTCCAGCAGGAGTTTTTGGGTTTTCTCCTACACCTTCTTCATCTGCTATTTCTACCTCTTCTGGAGCGGGTGGAGGGCTTGAGGGGTATGCTGGAGGTGGAGGTGGGGCTTGTGCAACCTGTGTATCACCTGGTTCAATAGATGTATCTTCTTCTGTATCGACTGATCCTTCTGCACTTGCTACAATTAGACCACCCGTATCATCCGCCTGTGCAATTTGGGTGTCCGGGGGTTGGGGAGTAGCTGGACTACTTGTTTTTACAAATCCAAATCTGACATTAAGGCCTCCCTGGTTTAAAATTGCAGGTGGAATAGTTCCCCGGTACTCCTGAAGTGTATTTCCGTAACCATCTGTTACTCTTATACCAACAATGCTCTGGTAAGTTCCACCATTCCTTCCTGTTACTGTTTCATAGATTGGTTCATGGTTAGTTGGTAGCTCAACAGTCATTTTTACCTGTACCTGTTCACCGGGCTGTAAATTATTAAATACAAACTCATAATCTTTGCTAGCTAAATAAACCGTAGTATCTGGAATACCCGCAAGCATTCCACTATTGGCATACCAGCTTTGCACGCTATCTAAATCGTGTCGATGGTGGTTTGTTACTACAACAGGTATCCCAGCATTCTGAGCTTCTATTATAAATTTATGTAAAGCACTTGCAAAAGTGCAGATTCCCCCTGCAGGCATTTCTACAATCTGACCTCCTGATATACCATTCCCTGTCGTATCTCTATTCTGATTGTATATAGGACCAAGAATATGCCTTAAAAACGAAAACTCTGGATTTCCTGCGGTTAAAGTAACCTCCTGTTCAGCTGACTCCATAGAATTTATAAGAGTTGCCCAGTCTAGCAAAGTATTAGGAACCAGTACTCCACTGCTATACAACACCTCTTCCTGCCACTCAGCGTCAATCCTTTTAATATCCTCCCGTGCCTGTCTTAATCTGTCTCCCAGAGAGTACAGTTCACCTGTGCTTGAAACAAAAAATACCTGTGCATTTGGATCATCGGGATTATCAACAGGTTTGTACATAGCCCCTTCATGCTCTTCCATTAGCACCAACTGTCTTCTTATTGCTTCCATTTGCGGACCTTTTAGTTGTGTTGGGTTAATATTTTCGATTCTCCACTCGAGGTTATATACCCCAGCTCTAAGATATTCTAGAGCTTGTAAGTGACCTTCAGACCCCTGAATAGCCTTGGTCTGTTCTGGAGATTGCCCTAGGTGATTCCTTGGGTGTTCAGGTGTACTCTCTGTACTCTCTGTACTCTCTGTA